>JAYEMC010000234.1:0-2961 GCA_034717935.1 Pseudomonadota bacterium
AGCCAAGAGTGTCTGGCCGCCCGTATCCTTCGTTGTGAGCATAAAATCTTCTCTCGGGCACTGGCCCTCTTTTGTGCCGGTAAGCTCCAGATCGAAGATCGAAAAGTAAAAATTTCCGGCGTCGATGAAGCCCTGCTTGAAGAGCAATTTCTGATTTCCTGCCCCGCCGAATAATTTACATAGGAAGGTCTATTATGAATGATACCCCGCAACCGATAATGGTTGATGACCTGTTACAAAGCAATCGCTACGAACCGCTTCCGGAATCGGTCGAGCTTATCCAGACTCATGCTTCTTGGGTTTTTTTGGCCGGTGATTATGTTTATAAGATAAAAAAACCGGTTGATTTTGGTTTCCTTGATTTTTCAACGCTGGCTAAGAGGTATTTTTATTGTCAGGAGGAACTGCGTTTGAATCGGCGTTTAGGCGGAGATTACTACCTGAAGGTCGAAAATGTAGTTAAGCGTGACGGCGGTTATTTTTTTGGTGGTGACGGCACGGTTGTCGATTATGCGGTAGTGATGCGACGCTTGCCGGAGACATTTTTAATGCGTCGGCTGCTGGCTGAAGATAAATTGCAAGAGAGTCAGCTTGATGAGCTGGTTGACCTGCTGGACACTTTTTATGAGCAAGCCAAAGTCTATAAAGATGGCCGCTTTGGTTCGCGGGAAAAGGTTCGTTTTGATGTTGAGGAGAATTTTTCCCAGACTAAGGATTTTGTTAATGATACGGTCATGGCGCGGGATTATCAGCGAATCATCGATTTTAGTCGGAATTTTTTGCAAAATCGGCACAAGCTTTTTGTGCGTCGGGTTAAAGAGGGGGCGGTTCGTGAGGGGCATGGTGACCTGCATATGGAACATGTCTGCCTGCCGCCCGGGGCGCCCCTGGTTTATGACTGCATAGAGTTTAATCAACGTTTCCGGCGTCTTGATGTGGTCAATGACCTGGCCTTTTTGGCGATGGATCTGGAAGAGAATAATCGCTTCGATTATGCGGCCTATTTTATCAATCGTTGCCGTGAACAGTTGGGCTCTCTCTTCGAACCTGAACTGCTCTCTTTTTACAAGTGCTATCGTGCCTATGTTCGCGGTAAAGTCTTAAGTTTTTTAAGTGCTGATCCGGCTCTTGATGCAGAGGCCGGGGATCAGGCTCACGTTCGGGCGGCTCGTTATTTTCGTCTCGCCACTATCTACGCCTCCCGACCGCCGGAGGGTATTACTCTGTTGGCCGGGGTCAGCGGCAGCGGTAAAAGCTATTTGGCCCGGGCCATGTCAGCTCTATGGGGATTCAAGTGGCTGCGCTCCGACGTCGTGCGTAAAGAGCTGTGTGGAGTTGCCGGTCAGAATGCGGCTGCCCCTTTTGGAAAAGGGATTTATAATCGGGAAAAAACCCGGGAAACCTATAAAGTGTTGGCTGAACAAAGCGCTGCTGCAGTGGCTTCAGGAGAGTCGGTGATCGTCGATGCCTCAAGTCTGAAAACTGTTGATCGTGAGCTTATTTACGAAGTGGCAAAAAAAACCGGGATTCCGATCCGACTGGTTGTTTGCCGGGCCCCGTGGCCGGTGTTGGAGAAAAATCTACGCCAACGAGCAGCGGCCGGAGTTGATGTCTCCGACGCTGATATCGAGATTGTCAAACGCCAGCGTTTTGAAGTGCCCACCCAAGATGAAGTTGCTGATGTTTCCTGGTTAGAAATCGATACCCGCCAAGATCTGGTCGAACAACTCTATCAATTTTTAAAGTAATAGTTACAATTACTCTTATTACGGTCATTAATTCAATGTCTGAATCTTCCTTTGTCCATCTCCATTTACATACCATGTATAGCCTTCTCGACGGGGCTATTCGGGTTTCCGACCTTATGCAACGAGCTTGTGATTACGGGATGAAAGCTGTTGCTTTGACCGATCATGGCAATATGTTCGGAGCGGTTGATTTTTTTCAGCAAGCGAAAAAAAAGGGTATTAAGCCGATTATCGGCTGTGAAGTTTACGTTGCTCCTAAAGGTCGTTTTAATAAGGATAAGAGGAGTGACGCAGAGTGGGATAACGCCCATCATCTAGTGCTTCTGGCAATGAATGAGCAAGGTTACAAGAATCTTTGTCAACTGGTTACTAAAGGGTACCTTGAGGGTTTCTATTATAAACCGAGGATTGATAAAGAGTTATTGACTAAGCATCATCAAGGCTTGATCGCTTTAAGTGCCTGCATTGGGGGTGTCATCGCTTCTCCTCTGCGCCGTCAGGATCGGGTTACCGCTGCAGCTGAAGTTGAGTTTTACCGCGATCTTTTTGATGAGCGTCGTTTTTTTCTTGAGCTTCAAGAGAACGGTATGGGCGAGCCGGTGGAGGTTAATCGTCAGATAATTGAGCTTGCCCAAGAGTTTTCAGTGCCTTTGGTGGCGACCAATGATTGTCACTTTTTGAATCGTGAAGATGCCCATGCGCATGAGGTTCTGCTCTGTGTTCAGACCGGTAAGAACATGGATGACCCCAAAAGGATGCGTTATCCCGAGGAGCTCTATTTTAAATCCTCAGAGGAGATGGCGCAAGCCTTTGTTGACCATCCTGAAGCGATCTCTAATACGGTCGAGATCGCTGAACGCTGTAATTTTGAATTTGAATTTCGCAACTACCGGCCACCCAATTTTGTCCCGCCTGAGGGCAAAACGCTTAATGACTTTCTGATTGAGGAGTGTCGCGACGGCTTGAGTAAAATGTGGCCGCGTATCGAAGCCTATTACACTGGCAACTTTACTCCTGAGTTACAAGAGAACTATCGTCAGCGCCTGGAGCGGGAGATCGGCATTATCTGCGATATGGGTTTTGCCGGATATTTTCTTATCGTTGCTGATTTTGTCAACTATGCGCGGCGGAAAAAAATTCCGGTAGGTCCCGGACGGGGTTCCGCTGCCGGGTCGTTGGTCGCCTATGCCTTGCGGATTACCGATATTGATCC
>JAYEMC010000235.1:0-2961 GCA_034717935.1 Pseudomonadota bacterium
TGACAATTTTCTTGAGTGCAAGGCAGGCGAAGATTTTAACCACAGGCATACACTTAGTATTCCGAGGATTAAAATTTGAGCCTAACGCCGCAATCGAGGAAATTGGCGGTTTTCGGTCGCGCACTAGTTACAAATTTAAGGAGTAATCGATAGATGTTGCTAAGATTTCCTCCCAAAGTGGAGAGTCGTGAGGCCCTCAAAGAGCATCAACTCAAAGGCCTTAAGTGGACGGTCAACCACGCTTTCAATAACTCCCCTTTTTTCAAGGAAAGTTTTAATAAAGCAGGGGTAATGCCGGATACGATCAAAAGTCTAGATGATCTTAAATGCCTGCCGTTTACTACCGCCTCTGATTTCCGTGATGGTTATCCCTATCCGATGCTTTCGGTTCCTCATGAAGATATTGTCAGAATTCACGCCTCTTCGGGGACGACAGGGAAGCGGAAAATAGTTTGCTACACGCAGAAAGACATTGATGACTGGCTCGATATGTTCAGCCGTTGCTATGAGATGGCTAATCTTAATCGCAACGATAAGGTCCAGATCTGCGTCGGTTACGGAGTCTGGACGGCGGGTGCCGGTTTTCAATTAGGTTGTGAACGTTTCGGAGCGATGGCGATCCCCTCCGGGCCGGGAAACCTTGAGATGCAAATGACGTTTTTAGAGGATTTTGGCACCACCGTCCTCTGCTGTACCGCCTCAATGGCGCTTTTAGTCGCTCAAGAGGTGAAAAAACGCGGCCTGAAAAATAAACTCAACCTGAAAAAGATTATCGCCGGTTCGGAACGGACGAGCCCGGCCATGAAAACCAAAATCATGGAACTTTTAGGGGTTGAAGAGTACTACGACATTCCGGGACTTACCGAACTTTACGGCCCCGGAACTGGCTTAAGCTGCTCTGAAAGCGAAAACCTCCACTACTGGGCCGACTACTATATCCTCGAAATTCTTGATCCTGAAACTTTGGAACCGGTACCCCCCGGCGAAATCGGCGAAATGGTCTATACGACCTTAAGCAAAGAGGCGGCCCCCTTAATCCGATACCGCTCGCGCGATCTGACCCGGTTCATCGAAGAACCTTGCCCCTGCGGCTGTTTTCTTCCCCGCCACGCCCCGATTTTAGGCCGTAGCGACGATATGTTCGTCGTCCGCGGGGTCAATGTCTACCCGAGCGAGATCGATACGATCCTCTCAAAATGTGACGGTGTCGGCAGCGAATACCAGATCATCCTCGAACGGCGGGACGACGGCAAAGACTACATGACGATCAAGGTTGAACGGGCCGAGCGCACCGGGGCCACAGATGATATGAGCCAAAGCTGGATTTACGATCAGGTACGGCAGAAGATAATGGTGAGCCCCGTCATTGAGATCCTCGACTACAACGAGCTCCCCCGCAGCGAACGTAAAACCAAGCGGATTTTTGATAACCGGGGAATATGATTTTTTAGCCACAGACCCACACGGACACACACAGACAAAAGCGTTAAAACTATCTCTATGTGGGGACTGACCTCTCCAGCGAAGGGCCTTGGCCCTAAAGCGGGCTGAGCTATGTCCCCATTTGTGAGCGCGAAGCAAGGTTTCAAACTTTCTAGAAGCGTATTAACAGGAAAAACCCATGAACAATTTTAGCTACCAACGTCCCACTACTCTTGACGAAGCTTTCAGTATCAAGAATGAGGCCCCGGAAAACTCCCGGTTTGTAGCCGGGGGCAGTGATATTTTTCTGCTTTTAAAGAAAAATATCATCGCCCCCGATCAGCTTATCTCACTTCGGGCAATTTCCGAGCTGAAGGGAATCGAAAAGATCGAAAATCGAATAACTATCGGTAGCGGCACCACCATTTGCGAAATTGAGAAATCGGAACTTATCCAGAAACATTGTCCTGCTCTCCATGATGCAGTCAGAGATATGGCCTCGGTCCAGATCAGAAATGTTGCGACCTTAGGCGGCAATATCGTCAACGCCTCACCCGGTGCTGATACCGCAGCGCCGTTGCTTATCTATGACGCCAAGGTTATCGTTATAAACTCGCAACCTTCAGAAAAAATCGTCCCCCTAAGCAATTTTTTCAAAGGACCGAAACAGGTTCATTTAGAAAAAAATGAGCTGGTTAAAGGGTTTATTCTCGAAATCCCGGCGGCAGGTTCAGGCTCGGCCTATCTTAAATTCATGAAACGCAAAGCCATGGATCTTGCCAACGTCGGCGTCGCCGTCAATATAAACTTTTCTAAAGAAAATCTCTGCCAAGATATAAAAATCGCCCTGGCCACAGTTGCCCCGACTCCGCTTCGAGCCGTAAAAACCGAAGCATTTTTACTCGGAAAAGAGCTTGACCAGGAGAATCTTGTTAAATCGGGTGAAATCGCCGCTACCGAAATCGCCCCAATCAACGACTTACGCGGCAAAGCCTGGCACAAGATCGAAGTCGCAAAAACCTACATCAAACGCGCTTGTCTTTTGGCAAATGAAAGAAGTAATTTAGATTAGCCACGGACCCACACAGACCCACACGGACAAAAGCGTTAAAGTCTGTGTGTGTCCGTGTGGGTCTGTGGCTAAAAAGGGTTTAACAAATGGTACAATTATCCTTCACCCTAAACGGCGATAAAGTCGAAACTTGGGTCAAGGGGCATGAGATGCTCATTGATCTTCTGCGGGAAAACTTCAAACTCATTGGTGCCCGCGAAGGCTGCGGTATGGGCGAGTGTGGGGCCTGTACGGTGCTGGTTAATGGTTTAAATATCAATAGCTGCCTCTTCCCGGCTCTAGAGGTCGATGGTCAAATTGTTGAAACTGCCGATGGCCTGGCCGATGCCGGAAAATTTCACCCTCTGCAACAGGCCTTCCTCGATAACGGTGCTTCCCAATGCGGCTTCTGCACGCCGGGAATGCTGATGTCGGCCAAGGCGTTTCTTGATGATCAGGAGGCCAACTTAAAAGGTATCACTGATGCC
>JAYEMC010000236.1:0-2952 GCA_034717935.1 Pseudomonadota bacterium
GAATTTGTGTGCACCAATCTGATTATTAACTCACTCACCAATCCTGAGGAGATGCGTCTGGTCTGCCGCCTGTTGCATACCGCCTATGCCAGTGCGGTGACTACTTTTCTCTGTCCAACGAAGACCTTTTTTCACTGTATTGATGCTTTGGTTGAGTCACGCTACTATACTTCCAGGAAAGAGCGCTTTTTCAGTAACCGGGAAGAGCTTCTCTACGATTCCGTGATTCCTTTTATCCAGTATCTTATCTTAAATACTGAAGAGCTGTTACTGCTCGATGGCGTGGCCCGGCGCAAAGGCATAGATCAGACCAGCAGCCAGATGGTACGGCATATGAATCAGGGTAAAAAAGGTGAGAATAACAAAGGGGGGCGTCTGCTTTTGACTGACGGCAGTAAGGGAGTGCGTTATACCGAACGTCTGACTCCGGCCCGGGCTCTGCTTTATTGGAAAAAGGCGCGGATGCCCGAGGATACGATGTTCAGAATGCGTTACGCCGATCGGCGGATTATTTGTGGTGATGATTTTATCGATGAACTTACTTCGACTTTGGGGGCCGGTGATACCTTTGCCGGTATCTTTATCGCTTTGAAGGCACTTTCCTGGGATAGCGGTCATGCTTTGCGTGGAGCTACTTTGGGTGCGCAATACTTTATCCGGACGCGGCAAAGACCAAAGATCAAGGATCTGGTCGCGACCGATGAACGCCATATCATGATGGGTACCGAAACTGAATTGCGCGATATAATTTCGCACCATATCCAGGAGAGCGGCGACCCCACCCGTTACGGGACGATCACCGATACGATTATCACGATCAACACGACCCAGGTTCATCACCCCTTTAGCGAGATTTTAAAGCTGGCGCAAAAAATTGTCGCCAATAAAAAAGCGATGGGATAAAAAAACAATTAAGCACTGCTGTTCGGTAGGTAATTTGCGTAAACGAAGTTTCGGGAATTTTTTCCGCTTCTTAAGAAAAACTTTGTGATTTTCTAAGCTCATTTCGCCAAAATTGCTGAACTCGTTCGTACCTCACTCAAACAGCAGCAATTTTTGGCTGCATTTCGCTAACAAAATCATGCAAAGTTTTTCGAGACGCTCCAAAAACACCCGAAACTTCTAGCGCAAGAAGCTTGCCTGACACCAGGAGCCTGTCCGAGAATGCTCTTTTTCCCCAGCTCTTCGTTATTTTTTGCCAATAATGCTCGAAATACTAAGTGTATGTCTGTGCTTATTGGCAAAAAATGCCTCAATCTGAGAAAAAATTTCTATTCTCGGACAGGCTCCTAGTGACAATTAAGTTAAAGATGGTAGTTTGTTATTTTGCTTCGCCCTGCCTCGCGTGGGGACAGGCTGCGGATAAGCCTTGGTTAGTGTCACGGTTTGACTCTACGCAGGTTGTCGATTAGCGGTTAAACTCGTAAGACCCAGTCCCCGCCTTATCTCGGTGCGGGGACTGGGTTTAACGGGAGTGCCGGTAATCAATAACTCACGTAGTGTCAAATTATAAGGTAAATCAAGGGGGGCCGGCAGCCTGTCCCCATTAAAGAGGGCGAAGCGATATTCGATCTAACCCCTGCTGCTTGATTTTGTTTGCAGGCACTATTTCAGTTCCCAAGCTGTCAAATCGTTATCAGCAAATTTTTTCGGCAGTTTGAAATCTCCGGCCGCTACAGCAATTTTAACCAGCCGGGCGCTCTCTTTCATACCCAACTTATTCATCAAAGCCAAAGGCCCCTGGGGCCAGGCCAGTGAGGTGATAATTCCGAGTTCCAGGTCGTCGGGGCTGACCACCTGGTGTTCAATGAGGTGGGTTGAGATCGCAAAGATAGCTCCCAAAAGACGCTCTTTAACCTTAGTACGCAGAGCCGCATCCTCGGTAACCGGGCCGTTTTCGATATCCCAGGGCTGACCATTTTCAAACTGTTGCTTTAATTGTTCACACATTACCGGATAGCCGGTGTCATCATCCCTTAAATATTCGGCCATTGAAACTCCGGCATGGAAGCAGGTGCCGAGGCCGGCGCCATTTTGTACCCACATGATCCCGAATTTAAGTCCCAAAGCTTCCTGGGAAATGCTTTCCAAGCTGATCGCATTGAGTTTATCTCCGTAAAAACTATCGAGAACCACATAGCTGGCGATAAAAACCGGATTGACGGCAAAGCCCGGAAAATCCTTGACCGTAATTGCGACCTTGCGATTTTTCTGGGCAAATTCCATAAGCGCCGTATAGGTTGCGTCTGAGGTCTCTTTTTGCTTGATAACCTCGACCAGGCGGTTAATATTGGCCGGGAAGAAGTAATGCAAGCCTGCGGTGCGGCTCGGGTTATCAACTTTAGCCATCAGTTTTTCGATGAGGAAGGTCGAGGTGTTACTGACCAGGATAGCATCTTTGCGGCAAGCCTTCGAGAGCTCGGCAAAAACCTCAATTTTAAGATCCATCTTTTCGATTGCGGCTTCGATAACCAGGTCACAATCTTTGAGTCCGGAATAGAGACTTGTTCCGCTGATCCTGCCGCTCAGTTCATCCATGTCGGCCTGGCTGATTTTACCCTTGGCGACTCTTTTGCTTAATGGTTTGGTTACCCAGCGTTCAAACATACTGGCCACGAGCTCGTCGTTGAGCTCTTTGTAGATTACCTGATAGCCGGCACCGGCGGCATTTAAGGCGATTGCGGCTCCCATGACACCGAAACCGACCACGCCTATAGTTTTGATTTCACTCATTTTTTAGCTCTCCTTAATCAAACATTGTTACTTATTTTTCCCGATAGGTTGCTACATGTCAACTGCAGGCAGTCTCTTGGTAACGCTATATCGGGGGCTAATTTAACGATTTAAGGTAGAACGCTTTACCAGATTGCAAAAAAAAACACAATATTATTTTCTTGAGTTTTTTTCCGGCTTGATTGTATAGTAGGGGAAGGCGTATTTAGTTCGTTGGTT
>JAYEMC010000237.1:0-2933 GCA_034717935.1 Pseudomonadota bacterium
CACTGAGCGGTTTCGTTGGTTACCAGATCAATCTTGTTGGCAAGCATCAGGGTTGGTATTTGGCCGAGACCAAGTTCTTCGAGAAGTTGGTTGACGGTTTCGATCTGTTCTTCGAGATCTTTGCTGTTGCTGTCAACCACATGGAGCAGGAGATCGGCTTCGGCGAGCTCCTCAAGTGTGGTACGAAAAGCATCAAGTAGGTCTTTGGGCAGATTTTTTATGAATCCGACGGTGTCGGTGATGATGATCTCCTGTTCTCGGGGCAGGCGCAAACGTCTGGTGGTTGGATCCAGCGTGGCAAAGGGGAGATCTTCGGTAAAGACCCGGCTTTTGGTCAGTGTGTTGAGTAGCGTCGATTTGCCGGCATTGGTGTAGCCTATAATTGAGACCAGCGGCAGCTGATGTCTTTTTCTTTTTCCTCTTGCAATGGTCCGGCTTCGGGCCATTTTTTTTAGCTTTTTTTCAAGCTTTGAAATTCTTTCCCGAATTCGTCTCCGGTCGATTTCCAGCGTGGTTTCACCCGGTCCCCGGCTACCGATGCCTCCGGTCAGACGGGAGAGGGCTGTGGTTTTGTCGGAGATACGGGGCAATCGGTATTTGAGCTGGGCTAGTTCAACTTTAAGTTTTCCTTCCCGGCTTAAGGCCCGGCGAGCAAAGATATCAAGAATCAGCAGGGTTCGATCAATCACTTTGAGATCGGTTTGACGGGAGAGATTATTGACTTGGGTCGGGCTCAAATCATGATCGAAGATCAGGAGGTCGACATCCTGTTCCATTGAAGAGATGATGATCTCTTTCAATTTCCCGGAGCCTACCGCAGTATGTGGATTAAGTTTACGCTGCTGGGTGAAACTGTCGACTACCGTGATTTTTGCAGTTTTCGCCAGTTTCGTCATCTCGGCGATTGATTGATCCAGCGTTTTAGCTGCATTTGGCCCGACGCTGATGATAATCGCTTTTTGTTTCTCCTGGTCGTCTGTTTCATGGGCAAACTGGGTTACGGCCGAGCTTTCCAACGACTGAAAAAGCTCAAGACATTGCAGGTCAAGATTGTCAATCGGGGTTGCCGGTAGGGTCTGGTAGTTATTTTTTTCAGTTGAGGGCAGAAGGTGGGCGATCTCGATGTTTTCCGGTAACCCGGCGACATCGAGCTTGATGACCGCCATCAGATCAAGCCGAAGCATGGTGAGGTCGGTAATATCTTCTCGGTTTAGAACTTCAGGACCGAAGCTGGTATGGATGCAGCGTAGCTTCCGCAAGCGCCCATGTCCCAGTCGATAGCGGTGCAGAGAGGGAATTGTGATCGACTGGCTGTCGCCGACAATGACCATCTCAATATGGCCGCTTCGATCTATCAATAGGCCGAGTTGGCGGCCGCAATCGGCACTCAGCAGGGTCAGGTGACGGGCCAGTTCCGGGCTGATAACCTGTTCCGGCAGGCAGCGGCGGCGGTAGAGTCGGGAGAGCTGTTTTCGCATACGCGGCTTGAGGCCGCTGATATCGCCGTAAATTTCCATGTTTTTTACAGTTCAGAGTTCAAGGTTCAAAGTTAAGGTCAAAATCAAGGTCAAAACTTTTTAGCTACGAAAACACACGAAAGTACACGAAAAATCATAAAACAATTTTCGGGCTTTTTCGTGTACTTTCGTGGCTAAGGTAGGGGAATAGAGATGAAAAGTCAACTAAAGTCATCGTCTGATAGAGCAGAGGATGTGTAAACTGCGCTCGCCCGAAGGGTGTCCTTGGGATCGGGAGCAGGATTTTTCTTCGATGAAAAACCAGTTTCTGGAAGAGGTCTATGAATTTGTTGATGCTCTTGAAGATGATGAGAGCTCGGCCATGGCCGAAGAGTTAGGCGATCTTTTTTTTCACCTTCTCTTTTTCAGTTGTCTGGCTGAAGGTGAAGAACGTTTTACTTTGGATCAAGTCTTGGAGCAGATTAAGGCCAAACTTATCCGCCGTCATCCCCATGTCTTTACGCAACCGGAAGCAAGCATCTCCAGCGCCCAGGTAAAGACCAACTGGAATAAGATTAAACGGGATGTCGAAGGTAAACGGTATGCCTTTCTGCTGGATGGGGTACCGACCTCACTGCCGCCTCTGCAAAAAGCTTTTACTTTTGGGGATAAGGCGGCAAAAGTGGGTTTCGACTGGCCTGATCCGGCCGCCCTCATGCCCAAAATAAGAGAGGAATTAGATGAGGTCGAAGAGGTTCTTGACAGCGGCGGGGAACGTCTCGAAGAGGAACTTGGCGATCTTCTTTTTGTCGCTGTCAACCTGGTTCGTAAAGCTGGTTTTGAGCCGGGGAGGGCGCTGCATCGGGCCAATGAGAAGTTCGAGCGCCGCTTTCGCCTTATGGAAAAGAGTGCTGCTGCCGGCGGTTATGATCTTGAAAAACTCGGGCTCGAGGAGCAGGAAGCATTATGGGATAAAGCCAAGATTCAGTTGGGATAAATTTCACCTGTTGATAACTTTGTGGAAATTATTTCTTAATCTGTTGTAATTGTTAGAGAAAATCTGTTTGCTGGTTTTTTAACAGTCTGCGACTTTGTGTAAAGTTTAATGATTACAGATAGTTATCTTGGTGGTGTCGGCTATCTATAGGGAAATAAAGATTTTTTAATAGTTACTCACAGAAGCTGTGGAGAGCCTGTTAATGCAGCTGTGAAAAAGTTGTGGATGAAGTGTTGATATCCCACCTATCAACTTGAAACTGTAAGGGAAAAGGTAACGTAACTATTCAGCGTAATCACCTTAAAGCCACTACAAATGGTGCGAACATTGGCTTCGCCCGGCTTCGAGGGGGACACAGCTCAGATCGGCAAGCGGCTTGCGCCGCCGCCTGGAGCAATGTCCCCATACCGAGACAGTTTGAAAAACTACGCTGAATAGTTACAAGGTAACTATCTATTTTCTGTACCAATTACCCTTTT
>JAYEMC010000238.1:0-2920 GCA_034717935.1 Pseudomonadota bacterium
ATTCAAGACAATGAGGTCATAAACCGTTTTATCGAGCCGTGAAACTAACTCCTTAGCGACGCCATCAGCACTCATCTCAGGTTTCAGATCGTATGTTTTCACCTCTCGCGGGGAAGGCACCAGACAACGCTCCTCGCCGGGAAAGGGCTCTTCACGACCACCGTTGAAAAAAAAGGTGACATGAGCATATTTTTCGGTCTCGGCAATTCTTAACTGACGCAAACCCCGGTCAGCGATCACCTGGCCTAAAATACCGGGCAAAAATTCTGAAGGAAAAGCGACCGGCAGAGCAAAATCCGCATCATATTCAGAGAGGCAGACATAAGCCCCGAGTTGAGGAAAAGAGGGGCGCACAAAGCCGCTGAAATCACCTTTGCTCAGAGCCATCGTGATTTCACGGGCTCGGTCACCACGAAAGTTAAAAAAGATGACTCCGTCCCCATCTCTGATCAGAGGAGGTTTTTGACCCTCATGAACAATCAGAAGAGGTTCAACAAACTCATCATAAATCTCACGTTTATACGACTGTTCCAAAGCTTTAACGGCATCAGGAAAAGATTCCCCCTCTCCAAGAACCAGGGTGCGCCAATGGCGCTCGATCCGCTCCCAGCGCTGATCTCGATCCATCCCGTAAAAACGGCCGCCGAGACTGGCAATTCGGCCACAACCAAGTTTTTCAAGAAAGACCTCTAAACGACGCACATAAGTTATGCCGCTGGCCGGTGGTGTATCCCGCCCATCAAGAAAGGCATGCACATAAACCCGTTCAAGCCCCCTTTTCGCTGCCAGTCGTAAAATCGCCTCAAGATGATCCTGGTGACTATGCACCCCGCCATCCGACAAGAGGCCTAAGAGATGCAGAGCCTTGCCTTCCCCGGCTGCCGCCAGAAAAGCTTTTTCCAAAGCTTCATTATGAGCCAGCGAACCATCTTCAATCGCCAGACTGATTCGGGTCAGATCCTGGTAAACAATACGACCGGCACCAATATTGGTGTGGCCGACCTCGGAATTACCCATTTGTCCGGCCGGCAAACCTACATCCAAGCCACTGGCACCCAAAGTCGTCCAGGGATACTCCTTTAACAATTCATCAATAACCGGAGTCCGGGCTAAAGATATCGCGTTTCCGGGCCCGGCTTGATCCAGCCCCCAACCATCAAGAATAATCAAAGCAACCGGTTGTTTAGGGGATTGTTTAATCAAAGGAGCAGATCCTTTCGGATATATCATAACTATTGTAACTGTCACAATGCGGACAACGATCTTTCCAAGAGGGAGATAGACGACCACAGACGCCGCAGGCGAACACCGGCTCAAGACGCTCAGAACAACCTAAAGCCTTCTTGAAATGATCGACTGCAACCTCTAATCGATGCTCCTTACGACAAGCCAGTTCACCGGCTAAAACCTCCAACAAAGGACCATCAAAACCACTTTCCCGCAACCTTTTAGCCGCCACTTCAGCTTCATCAAACTTTTGATGTTCGAGACAAAAACGAGCATAGAGCCAGCGAGCGGGACGATACTCGGGGTTACGCGAAAGCACTTTTCGATAAAATTTCAGGATTTTGGCACTGCTGTTTTCAGGATCATCCTCAACCTGTAACCGCTCTCCTTCAAGCAGAAAAACGGCACTCGGTTTTTTCCAGAAACCACTTTTAAGAACACTCAAGGCATCGGCTCTCTTGGTCTCCATCTCGGCTTTAAGCAGATAGGCGGCAATATGTTCCTTGTCATTATCAAAAACCAGTTTCAAGGAGGCCGCAGCGTCATCCCGGTTACCGGCCAGCCATTGCCGCCGCGCCAACTCATAAGCACAATTAGCGATACCACTGATGGCATTTTTCTTCTCTTGGGAACCTTTGGCTTCCCCTTTACTAATCTCCTGCCAAACCTCCAGAGCTTCGCGCCAGTAACCACGGCTGCCGAACTGTTCAACCAGCATAGTCATCAAAGCCCGGTTACGCGGGTAACGAGCTTTCATAAAAAGTAGCTGATTGGTCATGCGCAGGGGATCATCGAGAGCTTTCAAAGCCTGAATACGGTACCAATGCAGACGCGGATCCTCAGGATGGAACTCCAAGGCAGCATCAAGCGTTTTCAGAGCCGAGCTGGGTTGACGTTCACGCAACTGCAAACGAGCCAAAGCCAATACCGCCTCCATATTTTTCTTATCAAGTTTAACCACCTTATGCAAACTGGCTACGGCTTTTTTGGTATCGCCTTTGAATCCAGCCTCAATCCCTTCAAGCAGAGTCTGCTGAGCTGTTTTCTCCCGTTTATCACGCAGTCTCCGGAAAAAATCACCAAACTGCCGTCTTAAGGCGAGCAAAGAAAAGAAAACTCCGCTGCCAAATCCACCCAGAGCGATGGCCACCAACAGAAAAAACGGCATAGTACCGTCAACCTTAAGCCCCTGAGTCAAAGCAACTGAGGTTTCAGTCGGGTTCAAATAGACCATATAGGCCGCGCCCAAAAGCACCAGTAATCCACCAAACAGCATAATACGGTAAATCATAATATCTAAATCCCACAGTTAAAGGGTTAATAGTGATAAGGCTCGTTATTAATAATAGTCATAGCCCGATAAAGCTGCTCAAACAGGAGTAGGCGGGCCAGTTCATGCGGAAAAGTCATCGGTGATAGTGATACCAGGTGATCGGCAGCCTTGCGTAATGATGGATCATAACCAAACGGGCCGCCGCAGAAAAAAACCAGATTTTGATGACCGCTCTCAAGCAGACGTTGCAAAAAGATAGCAAAATCACGGCTTCCCATACTGCGCCCACGCTCATCCAAAAGCAACTTCAAACCCTCAGTCTTCTTAAACTCACCGAGCAGTTTCGGCCCTTGACGCCGACAAAACGCGACCGGAGTTTCACGACGGCCCGGCTTCTCCTCCTTAATTTCTTTGACTTCA
>JAYEMC010000239.1:0-2913 GCA_034717935.1 Pseudomonadota bacterium
TTACTTTCGCCTTCAATAGTGTAGGTGGTGAAACGGGCACCGTTGGTCAGATTGTAGACCTGAACCTGTTCGTAGGGTAGAATCCCGGCGGCCTCAAGCAAGGTTTTATCAATCGTGATACTGCCTTCGTAAGAGAGGTTGGCATCGGTAACTGTCGCCCGGTGGAGTTTTCCTTTAAACATGTTGAGTAGCATAGTTGTCGTCCTTAAGCTCTGTATCAGTTTTAAAGTTGCAGGTTATCGATTAAACGGGGGCCGCCCAGGTGAACAGCAATCAGCAGTATCGCCGGGGTGGTGATTGGGCCGTTGATTTCGGTCAGGTTCAGGGCATCGTATACCTTGATATATTCAACTTGAAAGGGACTTTTTATTTTTTCTTCAAGTTGGTTGAGAACGGCTTGGCAGAGTTGATCGCTCTCTCTGTTTCCTTGTTCATGTAAGGTTTTAGCGTAAGAGAGAGCCTTATAGATGTAGGTCGCTTCTTTTCGTTCTCGGGTCGGCAGGTTGGCATTACGGGAGCTCATCGCCAAGCCATCGTTCTCTCTGACAATCGGCACTCCGATAATTTCAATGGGGAAGTTTAAATCGGTTACCATGCGACGAATAACGGCCAGTTGCTGAAAATCCTTCTCTCCGAAGAAAGCTATGTTCGGCAAGGTCAGGTTGAAAAGCTTGCTGACGACTGTGGTGACCCCTTGAAAGTGGCTCGGTCGACCGGCGCCGCAAAGCCCCTTAGTGATCTCTTTAACTTCGACCGAGGTCTGAAACAGGTTGGGATAGAGATCCTCATTGGTTGGAGTGAAGACCGCATCAACTCCGATATTGCGGCATTTGGCAAGATCCCCTTCAAGATCCTGCGGGTAACGGTCAAGATCTTCGTTGGGACCGAACTGAATCGGATTGACGAAGATTGAGACGATCACCAGGTCGGCTTTTTCCCGCGCTTTTTGCATCAGCATCAGGTGCCCGTCGTGGAGGTAGCCCATGGTTGGAACCAAGGCTATGGTTTTGCCTGCACGACGATTCTCAAGGGCAAAGCCTTGAATTTCTTTAATACTTTTTATCTGTTGCATAATAATTACTAATAATTTAACTAAATGAGTGCTCCGGCCCCGGAAAGGAGCCCTCTTTAACTTCACGGCTGTAGTTCTCAAGGGCTTTTCTGGTCTCTTTGCCTAAATCCGCATACTGTTTGACAAAAGATGGGCGGAAACGGTCAAAGAGTGTGAGCATATCGTGGAGCACCAGAACCTGACCGTCGCAGCCGGGACCGGCACCGATACCGATAGTTGGTATCTCAAGGGTCTGGCTGATTTCGGTGGCGATGTCGGTTGGGACGCACTCAATAACCACAGCAAAGGCTCCGGCTTCGGCGACGGCCTGGGCATCTTTAAGCAAACGTTCTTTTTCACGTTGGACTTTAAAACCGCCGAGTTGGTTAACCGCCTGCGGAGTTAAGCCGATATGTCCGCAGACCGGAATGCCGATGTCGACCAAAGCCTTGATCGTCTTTTTCATGCTTTCCCCGCCTTCGAGCTTAACCGCTCCAGCGCCGGTCTCTTTCATGATCCGCCCGGCCTGGAGTTTGGCATCTTCGATGCTGATCTGGTAGCTCATAAAGGGGAGATCAATGATCACCAGGGCATGCTCGGTACCGCGTACGACCGCCCGGCCGTGATAGATCATCTCGTCAACGGTTACCGGCAGGGTATCCTTGTAGCCGGCAACCACGACCCCGACTGAATCTCCAACCAGAATAGTGTCGATTTGGCTTTGGTCAAGGAGGCGGGCGAAGGGGTAGTCATAGCCGGTGACCATGGTGATTTTTTCACCATTTTTTTTCATTTCGGTAAGGCTGGTTGTACTTACTGTCTTAGCCATGAGATTATTCCTTAAAAATAAAAAAGCCCGCTTCGTCAAGAGAGGCGGGCTTAAGTGTACAGATCAGTAACACCGATTCGTACAGTAATGATGGTTTAAGTCCGACCGTCTCAGTCTCCGAATTTTAGAAGATCCAAGCGGGGTCGAGATTCAGTCGCCTGAGGCTCGACGGGATTATATGTCAAACTGTTACAAAAGTTGTAACTATTCAGCTAACCCGTGAATTTTGGGGACACAATCCCGATTTCCTTCGGAGAATCAGGTTATGTCCCCAGAATTCACTGAAATCCATCAAAATTAGAAGTTTTTCTACTTACGCTGAATAGTTACCAAAAGTTTTGCTTAGGCGTAAATTACGAACAGAGGGCGGCAAGCCACTCTACAGCCTTATCGTCACTGACCCGGCTGGTGTTGATCACGACATCGTAAAGGTTTTGGTCATTCCAATCCTGTTTGAAGTAGAATTTGATATATTCACGGCTCTTTTTATCCTTTTCCTCAATTATTTTTTGCGCCTGGGCATCACTTAAATCTGAATCTTCGATCTGTAGACGGGCGATGCGGTCAGCCATGGAAGCTATGATTCTGATATTGATAACCGCAGATTGATCTCGCAAAATGCATTGTCCGCCACGACCGACAATCATGACATTAGGGCGTTGCCCTAATTCCGAAATAACCTTGCAGATCATTTCTCGGTAGATATCACTGTCGATCCACCCTTGTGTATCAAGAGAGTAGGGGATTTTGTCGCGATCATCATAGGTTGTTTCGGCCTCTTCAATTTCATCCTGTTTGTGAGACTTCTTGAAAATATCGAGATCAATGATGCGTGAGAGGTAAGCCTTGACATTGATATGTCCCTCTTCTTCAAACTCCATGACCTCCTGGTGCGATACCTTGGCTTGGTCAGCTACCTGTTTGACGATCTCTTTGTCAAGATAGTCATAGTCAATTTTTTTGGCCAGGCGTTTGGCAATCTCCAGGCCTCCTGAAGCGAACTCTTTGGAAATCGTAATAACCGGCATCATCT
>JAYEMC010000240.1:0-2906 GCA_034717935.1 Pseudomonadota bacterium
AATGAGCGCTGGAAAAACAAAAATTTTGCGTAAGAAGTGGAGGGAAATGACCCGATATCCCGGGTTGCAATTTCCTAACCGGACAGCACTGACAATTTTTACTCTTTTGAGAATTTTAAAAATGAAAAAGATTTTATCAATTCTTTGTTTGTTTCTCCTCTTTTTTTCTGTTTCCCCTCTGGCTGCTCGGACAATTACTGATCTTGGCGGCCGGACTCTGGAGGTGCCGGATAAAATCGAGCGCATTGTCGCCTTGCGTGGGGCTTTGAGTTTGGTTTGCTACTTAAATTTGGCCGATCGGGTTGTCGGGGTCGAGCATCATGAAACGACCCAAACGAGTTGGGTCGGGGCGCGCGGGCGTTCTTATCGCATGGCTAATCCCGGTCTTGGTGATTTGCCGATTATCGGTTCCCGCAACAAACCCCAGCCGGAGAAAATCATTGGCATAAATCCTGATATAATTCTTTTGGGGAGCGGCGGCGAGCGTTTTGCCGAACAACTTGAACGCCAAACCGCAATTCCGGTAGTTATTGTTGAAATTGGTGATTTAGGTGGGAGTAAACAGCGTTTTTATGACTCTTTACAGTTGATTGGCAAACTTTGCGGGGTTGAAAAACGGAGTCAGGCGGTTTGTGATCAGATTGAAACTGAGATTGCTGAATTGGCCGGCCGGACTCAAGATCTTTCCCCGGCCGAACGAAAAAGGGTCTATGTCGGCGGCCTTCAATTCAAGGTTGCTCATGGAATTTTGGGTACCAGCTGTAGTTATCCCCCTTTTGAGATGGTCAATGCTAATAACGTTGTTGACCAACTGACAGTTAAGCGTAAACTTATTCGGGGCCGTTTTACAATCAAAAAGGAGACCTTTATCACGCTTGATCCCGACGTGCTTTTTGTTTGTGAAAGCGGTTTAAGTATGGTTGGCAAAGAGCTTGATGAGCCCCTTTATCAAAATCTTAAAGTTCGGCGCAGCGACCAAGTATATCTGCTGATGCCGCACTATTACGGCGCCGACCCGGCAACCGTTTTAAGTGAAGCCTGGTATGTCGGCAAAGTTCTCTATCCAGATCGTTTTTCCGACATTGAGATCGCCGATGTCGCCGATCAGCTCTACACTTTTTTCGTCGGCCGACCACTCTATCAGGAGATGGCTGAAATATTTGGCGGTTTTACTAAGCTTACGGAACTTAAATGCCCTCAATAAGCCGACTCTATCAAAAGCATCGGCGGCGGCGACTTCTCTGGCTGGGATTGTTTACTCTGCTGCTAATGCCGGCGGCTTATTTTATCATGCTGAGTGGTGCGGCCGAGATCTCCGGGCAACAGCTTATGCAGAGTTTGTTGGTCGGAAAAGAGGGTTCCGCCCACTTGGTTGTATGGCAGATTCGTTTGCCGCGTCTGGTTGGTGCCTTGCTGGGTGGAGCCAGTCTGGCTCTGGCGGGAACGGTTTTACAAGCTGTTTTAAAAAATCCGCTGGCCGCGCCGACCACGCTGGGAATCGCTCAGGGTGCCGCCTTTGGTGCCGCCTTGGGAATTACCTGCTATGGTATGCGGGATTCATTACCAGCTTTACAAGGTGGTTTCAGTGGTTTTGATGAGTCTGCCCTGGTCAGTTTATCTGCTTTTTCCTTCTCTTTATTGACCACGTTTATCATTATTCTTCTGACCCGTATGCGCCGGGCCGGAAAAGAGTCGATCATTTTGGCCGGAGTCGCTTTGAGCTCTCTTTTTATGGCCGGGACGACTTTTCTTCAATATTTTGCCGATGAGACTCAGCTTGCGATGATTGTTCACTGGACATTTGGTGATCTGGCGCGGGCTTCGTGGCCGGAACTCTACCTGATGGGCGTAGTTACAATGTGTTCAATGATCTATTTTTTTGCCAACCGGCTCAACTATAATGCCCTTTTGGCAGGCGACGAAGTGGCTCAGAGCTTAGGTGTTAATGTTGTCCGTTTACGTCTGGTTTCGATGTCGGTAGCCACATTGGCGACCGCCGTAACCGTTACTTTCTTTGGTATTTTAGGTTTTGTCGGCCTCATCGCTCCACATATGGGACGCCGCCTGGTTGGCTCCGATAATCGCTATCTTCTGCCTCTGTCCGCAATATTGGGGGCTCTGATCCTGCTTTTTGCTGATCTTTTGGGTCAGTTTCTGCTTGATCCGGTGGCTTTGCCCGCCGGGGTGATTACCTCTTTTCTCGGGACACCGGTATTTTTGCTTCTACTTTTTGGTCGCAGGAGCTCTTGAGGTGGGGGTAAAGTTTAAAGATTTGTCATTTGATTATGGCGGCCGGCCGGTCTTGGAGAAGATCTCATGCTCACTGACGGCGGGCAGGGTGCATGCCGTTCTCGGCGTTAATGGGGCCGGTAAATCGACGCTGATCAAATTGCTGGCCGGTTTTCTGAAACCGGTCGGCGGCGCGATTTTTCTAGACGATGATAACTTGGTCAAACTCTCTTTAAACCAGATTGCCAAACGTATCGCCTATGTTCCCCAACAACAGCAACTCAGTGACCTGACCGTCAGCGACTATCTTCTCTTAGGCCGTAAACCCCATCAGCACTGGCTCAACGCCGGTGCTGACGAAGCGATAGTTTTTGCAATTCTCAAAAAACTTCACTTAAATCACCTTGCTCTGCGCCCACTCTATAAACTGAGCGGCGGTGAACTTCAAAAAACCGCAATTGCTCGAGCTCTGGTGCAAGAACCTGAAATCTTGCTCCTCGATGAACCGACCAGCAGTCTCGATCTTAAAAATCAACATGAAGTGATGGAGATAATCGTCCGGGAGACTGTAGCCAATAACCTGACTACCATCATCACGCTGCACGATGTCAATCTCGCCTTACGCTTTGCCGAAAGTTTCCTGCTCATGAAAGAGAGAAAAATCTTAGCCTTCGGCA
>JAYEMC010000241.1:0-2902 GCA_034717935.1 Pseudomonadota bacterium
AAGCTTTCTCGTTAGACTTGCATGTGTTAAGCACGCCGCCAGCGTTCGTTCTGAGCCAGGATCAAACTCTTCAGTTTAACCTGTATAACTCTTCGCAAATTTCATTTGCGTTGTTTGTTGCATGTGTTTCGCTCGAAACAGCTGTACAATTAATCCTATTCAGTTTTCAAAGATCGATTCGTTTATGCCCATCCAACACTCTATCTGCTACGTTAAAAGGGACGGTCTTTCTAATGTAATCTTACTCTTGTGTCAATCTTTTTCTTTTCACTACTTCCAGAACCTTAAAATTTCTCCAAGTTCAAATGTTTGCCCCTAGATCACGATTTCCGTTGATCAGAGGCGAGCGGCTTATACGCTCGCACTGCATTTTTGTCAAGAGCTTTTTTCAAACTCGGAAGTAAATATTTTCTTTTTTTCAGAGAACTTCTTCCCGTCCAGAATGAGTCTTACAACCCATCAGTGCGGAAGGAGGCGCTTTATACCCTCGCCTCTTTCTTTTGTCAACAGCTTTCTTATATAAAGCTCAAAAAAGATACTCTTTCCGAGCGGCAAGCGGCAACACCATCATCGAGACATCATGTAACCCGCCATCCACATCCATTAAATAGTCATCAAATTCGGCGTGCCGGACAAATCCGAGTTTACGAAAAGCTTTAACCACTGAAAGCTCAGCCGAAACAACTTCGGCAACCAACATATGCAGCCCCATCTCCCGACCAATTTCTACTAACTCCTGAAGCATCTGCATACCCAAACCAACTCCACGAAACTCTTTTGCCAGATAGATACGCAACTCTCCAATATGGCGACCGGCCCCACTGCGCCGATGCAACGTCGCATCCCCAACCAGACGATCTCCATGCAGAGCCAGCAAAGGCACCACCTGATCATAATCGAGATGGGCAAACCACCCGGCAATTAACTCCAAATCACGAACATCTTCTTTCAAAAAGCGAACATCTTCATCACTGGCTTGCCGACAGAACATCTCACTGACCGCATCCTGATCGCCAGCCGCCATGGGCCGTAACAAAACCCGCAAACGATTGCTGGTACTAACAAATTTACGATAAACTTTAACCTTCATAATTTTTCTCCCCTTCTCTATCTCTCAAACTTGCTTTACATTATTATATAGTATGCTATGATTCATTGTCAATATTCGGGTATCCACCATAAAGTTGTAACAAATGGGAAAGGTATTTTATCAATATGGACAAAGAACAGATTACCATAGCATTGGTGCAAATGAACGTCAGCCTGGGTTGCCCCGAAAAAAATTTGCAACGGGTCGAAAAACTTCTGGAACAAGTTCAAGAAACACCGAACATTATTCTTTTGCCCGAGCTCTGGAGCAGTGGCTATGACTACGAACATTTTACCCAACTCGCCGCCACCACCCCGGCCATGCTTGAACAAATGGCAAAAATCGCTATCCGCAGAGGCTCACATATTGGCGGCAGCCTGGTTGAAGCTGATAACGGTTTTTTTTACAATACCTTTTTTCTTATAGACCCCAAAGGCAATAGCCTGGCCGCGTACCGAAAAATCCACCTCTTCTCCCTGATGGAAGAAGAGCAACATTTCTCCCCCGGCCAAACCCCCTGCTTAATCGAAATTTGCGGCCGACCAGTCGGCTTGATGACCTGCTATGACATCCGCTTTCCCGAACTGAGCCGCACCCTGGCCCTGCAGGGAGCCCAACTTCTTCTTGTCTGCGCCCAATGGCCTCAACCCCGCACGGCCCACTGGCGCACTCTGCTTAAAGCCCGGGCCATAGAAAATCAACTCTTTGTCGCCGCCTGCAACCGCATCGGCCAAGGCAGTGAACATCGCTATCCGGGCAGTTCCGCAATTATTGACCCCTGGGGCGAAACCGTTTTAAGAGCCCCGCAAAGCCAGGGGGCTTTTAGCGCTACGCTCAACTTCGCCAAAGTCAAAGAGGTACGCCAAACCATCGCTTGCTTCAATGACCGCCGCCCCGAAATCTATGAAGATTCAGACATATAGGAGGTCAAGGCCTCCTGCCAGGGACGCACCAGAGACGGGAATATCTTTTTAAAACGGTCAAGTTTCAAAATGGCCCGTTCCGGAAGATTTAAGGGGCCGCCAAAATCAATTTCAGTCATCGGTTTTGCCTGTAAAAGAGAACTGTCAAGGCCGGCCTGTTCGGCCACCGCTTGGGCAAATTCATAACAGCTAACCCCATTACCGGCATCATTTGTATAATGATAGATCCCGGCCGCCCACTCAGTGCTTAAAGCGACCATCGCCGCAGCCAGGTCACCAACATAGGTCGGCGCTATAAAAAAATCATTACTGACCGCAAGGAGGCGACCAGCTCCCAACTCCTCCTTGATGTGACTGACCCAATCATCACCGCCACCGCCATAAAGCAGATCACTCCGGACAATAAGATAGTTATCAGTCTGATCGTTGACCATCTCTTCGCCGCCATGCTTAGAATTACCATACTGATTAAGCGGCCACTTATCATCGTCTTCATCATAAGGTTCACTGTTTTTACCGTTAAAAACATACTTGCTGCTGAAAGAGCAGAGATAGACCCTGAATTTTGCGGCAGCCCGAGCCAGGTTGCAAAGCCCCCGGGTATTGACTGGAAGCTTGGTTGCAAGCCTGTGTTCAGCTGCTTCAACGTCACCAAAACCGGCACAATTAATAATTGTCGCGGGCTGCAAACGCTCAATAGTTGAGTTCGCCAACCCTTCATCCAGAATATCAAGTTCATCTTGACCTAAAGCAACAACCTCGGTATCTGCCTGCATTTCAAGCAGTTGCGTAACCGCTCGGCCAAGCTTGCTACCGGCCCCGGTCACCATTACTTTTCTTGCCATACTTTTTTCTCCTATGCAAAATATATTTATATCTAAAAAAACCA
>JAYEMC010000242.1:0-2898 GCA_034717935.1 Pseudomonadota bacterium
GTTCTATCTCTTTTTTGTGTGAACCAGTCAGGTGCCGGGTCGAAAAGAGTTGACACATCTAGTCTAAAAAAAATATAATGTCAAGATGAGAAAATAAAAAACAGCGTCTTTTGATTGTCATATCATTAATAATGTAGGTTTGAAATGTTTACCGTTTCGTTTGGAGCGGGGAAGGCTTTTTTAGGGAAAGGGTTTAAAAAATGCAGATATTTAATTCTATGAACCGTCGTAAAGAGGAATTTGTACCCGTGGAGCCCGGCAAGATCGGTATCTACGCTTGTGGCGTTACTGTTTATGATCTTTGTCATATCGGTCATGCTCGGTCGTTGGTGGTCTTTGATGTGATCTACCGCTATCTTAAATATCGTGGTTACGAGGTCACTTTTGTTCGCAACTTTACAGATATTGACGATAAGATTATCAATCGTTCCAACGAGCGCGGGATTACCTGGAAGGCTCTGGCTGAACAGTATATTGAAGAGTTTTATGTCGATATGGATCGGTTAGGGTTACTTAAACCAACCTATGAGCCTCGGGCGACGGATCATATTGAGGAGATTATCAATCTTGTGCGGCAGCTTGAAGAGAAGGGTTTTGCCTATGAAGTTGATGGAGATGTCTATTATCGTCTGCAACATTTTAAAGGTTATGGTAAGCTGTCGGGAAAAAATATTGACGATCTCCTCTCCGGAGCCCGGGTAGACGTTGATGATCGTAAGGAGTCGCCGCTCGATTTTGCTTTATGGAAACGCAGTAAAACCGGCGAACCGAGCTGGCCCAGTCCCTGGGGTGAGGGGCGTCCGGGTTGGCATATCGAGTGTTCGGCTATGAGTCAGAAATTTCTCGGCGACACTTTTGATATCCATGGTGGGGGGCAGGATCTAATCTTTCCTCATCATGAGAATGAGATTGCCCAGTCGGAAGGGGCTAGTGGCAAGCCTCTGGCGAATTATTGGGTGCATAACGGGTTTGTCAATATTGACAAGGAGAAGATGTCAAAATCGTTGGGCAACTTTCTCACCATTCGCGAGTTGCTTGAGGATTGCCATCCTGAAGTTTTACGTTTTTTCGTAGTCGCCAACCACTATCGTTCTCCGATCGATTTCTCTCAGGAAAACGTGGCGGTTGCTGCGGCCGGCCTGGAGCGACTCTACCAGTCGCTGGATCGGCTTTTGGAAAAAGCGGCTGGTGCTTTGGCGGGATCGTCTTCTCTTGACGACAAGGTTGAGGCTTGGCGCCAGAGTTTCATTGCGGCTATGGATGATGACTTTAATAGTGCGGCGGCAGTTGCGGTTCTTTTTGAGGTCAGTAAGGAGATTAACCGCCGGCTTGATGAGGAGAAAGCCTCCATCGATCCGCAGGCGGCGGCCCAGGTGGCCGAGTTTATGCGTGAGATCGGTGAGCCCTTGGGCTTGCTTCAGGAGGTGCCGCGTGATTTTCTCCAGAGAACAACCGGTAAAGCTGATGGGCAGCTGGATACCGCGGAAATTGAAAGCCTGATTGCTGCACGAGCCGCAGCTCGCAAGGAGCGTAACTGGGGCGAAGCCGACCGGGTTCGAGATATTCTTGATGAAAATGGTGTCATCTTGAAGGACTCGGCTGAAGGGACCAAATGGCAGCGCAAAAGGTGATGGCGGTGCACCCCCCCCCCCAAAAAAAAGGGGGGGCACTTCCTGTGGGGCGTAAAAAGTTCCGATATCCTGCGTTGTTGTGGTTTTCCAGGCACTAGGAGCCTATCCGAGAATAGGATTTTTTTCTCAGATCAAGGCATTTTTTGACAATAAGCGTAGACATACACCTAGTATTTCGAGCATTATTTTCAAAAAATAACGCCGAGCTGGGGAAAAAAGACATTCTCGGACAGGCTCCTAGACATACTACTTGTATGGTCTCGCGCCTGGAAAACCAAAATATCTTGCCTATCGAAATTTTTACTTAGCTATTCCGTGCTGTAGTGCGAAAAAGTCTTGACATTGTTAGGTAAAATTGTTAACTAGCTCTCCCGCCGCAGTTCGTCGGCGAAAGCACCAGTAATTGTAGGCGCATAGCTCAGGGGGAGAGCGCTACCTTGACACGGTAGAAGTCGGCGGTTCAAATCCGCCTGTGCCTACCACGAAAATATGTTAGAGGTGTCACGATCGGCGGGTTCATCTCCGCTGATGTTTAAGTGGCGCCTCTATTTTTGTTTTTTGATGGTGAAAATATTTTTACCAGCAAAAATAAGGTTTATTAGATCAATGCTGACCCTCCATTTATCAGAAGATTCTCCGATTCTGTCACTTGCAACTGACGGCAAGACCCTGTTTGAACATATTGTCGAGCAGGACAAGTCACGGTTGCGTGAGGTAGTGGCAGCTCGGATTGGTGACAATCTGGTCGATCTGCAGAGCGTACCTGTAGATGGAGATGAAATTTTTCTGGTGGAGAAAGATTCTCAAGCCGGGCTTGAGGTTTTACGGCATAGCGCGGCCCATATCATGGCCGAAGCCGTGCAAATGCTTTTCCCGGATGCGAAAGTGACCATCGGCCCGGCGATTAAAGATGGTTTTTACTACGATTTCGATATCGAAAATCCTTTTACGCCGGAAGATCTGCGAGCCATTGAGAAGCAGATGAAAACCCTGATCAAAAAGGGGCGCAATTTTGTTCGGCGTGAGGTTGGGCGTCAAGAGGCGGTTGATCTTTTCACCGGGATGGGTGAAGAATATAAGGTTGAGTTGATCAATGATCTGCCCGAATCGGAAACTCTTTCACTCTATCAGAGTGGTGAATTTGTAGATCTTTGTCGCGGCCCGCATCTCCCTAACGCCTCCTATCTGAAAGGCTCAATTAAATTATTGAGTATTGCCGGGGCCTACTGGCGGGGGAACGAAAATAACCGCATGTTGCAGCGGATCT
>JAYEMC010000243.1:0-2896 GCA_034717935.1 Pseudomonadota bacterium
GTGAGGTGGTGGCCGATGCCGGTTCTTGACAAGTGGCGGCAAAAACAATTTCTGCTCCTCTATCTCACTCCGTTTTTGCTTTACTGCCTACTTATCTTCTGGCTCTCAGGCCAAAGTGATCCTGGTCACCTGAGCCCTTTTGTGGTGCCTGATAAGATTGCCCATATCTTGGAGTATTTAGGATTTGGTTTTCTCTTAATGCGGATGTTGACTTTTCTTAATCCGGAACAAAATGTCGTGCGCCAGCTTATTTGGGTTTTGAGCGGTGCTCTGCTTTATGGTTTGAGTGACGAGATTCATCAATATTTTGTTCCGGGGCGTGAGTTTTCGTGGATGGATTTGCTGGCCGATGGGGCCGGCGGTTATCTCGGAGCTCGGTTGTGGATGGTCTTTAGGGAAAAGAGGTTGTCATGATTGATCTACATACGCATACAATTTTCAGCGACGGGGTGCTGGTGCCGACGGAGCTCGCCCGGCGAGCTCAAGTGCTGGGTTATCGGACATTGGCTTTTACTGATCACGTCGATTTTTCCAACCTCGATTTTGTTTTGCCGCGTTTAGTTGCCGTGTGCCGGGCTTTGGCCGGAGAGATGGAGATAAATCTGCTGCCGGGGGTCGAACTTACTCATGTGCCGCCAAAGTTGATCGGCGCTTGCACTGAACAGGCTCGGACTTTGGGAGCGGCTATTGTTGTTGTTCATGGTGAGACCTTGGTTGAACCGGTAGCTCCGGGAACCAATCGGGCTGCAATTGAGGCGGGCGTGGATATTCTGGCACATCCCGGTTTAATCTCGTTAGATGAAGTCGAACTCGCAGCCAAACAGGGGGTTTTCCTAGAAATTACGACCCGTCCCGGTCACGCTTTGGCCAATGGTCATGTTGCCCGGCTGGCCCGGCAGGCGGGAGCCGAATTGCTTCTCAATAACGACGCCCATACCCCTGGTGATCTGGTGACCCTTGAGATGGCTGAAAAAATCGCCTTAGGAGCCGGTCTTGAGCAAAGTGAGTGGCAGCGGATGCGGCGTAATGCACAAAATTTAGTGGAGCGTAAAAATGCCGGAAGATAGTTCGTTGAAAGCCACACTTAAAGATGATGTCGGCACCGTGAGCTGGTCCTGGTTGAGGCCGCACGAAAAGCACGGTATTCTTTTTTTAGTCGCAGAAAAGCTTGATCTGGTAGAGGTTGCAGTCGAGGTTGCCGAAGACCGGGTCACACAGATCAAAACCTGGCTTGAAAATGGTGACTTGGTTCGACCAACCCTGAATCAGGTTGCGGAGTGGGAAAAGAGTGGTGGACTTTTTTCCGGCATTATTGTGAAGCCGTATGTATTTTTCAAGCCGGTTGTGATTAACGATTAACGATGAATGCCGGAATAGTTTGTCATTTCACATTCATTATTTGCGGCAGCACTTCCTCTTCACCACTTTGATTGTTGGAGGCAACCACAATCCTGGTGCCACTTGGATAGTAGACCGAGATCTTGATGGCGGGCTTTTGTTTCTGTTGCCCCGTTGCAGTGAGCTGTTCTTTCAGGTAGTGGGCAAATTGGCGGCCAAGACGTTCGGCATAGGCTGCCGGGGTGTTGCCGGCAACCAGCAGGGCCAGCTGCAGATGGTCGCCGGCGATGCTGATGTCGGCATCGCCAACCAGAGTGTGGTGTTTGATCTGGGTGATCGCTTTGGCTTTGCTCTGAGGGGTAAGGCTCAATTTTGTTGCTGTTTTGGCGGTTGTCGGAGAAGAACTTGAGGCGATCTTCTTTTCAATTTTGGGAGGAGATGTTTTTGCCGGGCCGATAAAGATAGCGGCCAATAAAACAGTTAAGCAGAAACATGAAATAACCCATAACCACGAGGCTTTTCCGGAGAGCCGCAAAGGTTTGAGAAGAGTTGTTATGTCGGGCCGTTTAAAGCCGGTTTTGCACCCGGCCATTTTTTGTTTACGGGTATGTTCTTCGGCAGACGGTTCTTGGTTAACACCTGGTGGTATGGGGAAGATGTGCCCGCATTTGGGACATTTCCCATGGCTCAAATCACTGCTCGCCGTGTCATTTTTAAGGCGGCAACGGATATGGCATTTGGGGCAGGTTATACGCATATTCTTGTTCCCCTTGGATTTATTTGTCTTGCAGCATCTTAAGGTAATCCTCTTCACTGATTACTTTAACGCCCAGCTGACTAGCTTTTTCGGTTTTGCGGCCTCCGACCTTCGCGCCGCAGACCAGGTAGGCGGTTTTGCCGCTAACCGCTTTCTGGATCCTGGCCCCTAAGCGGCGGGCCTCATCTTCCATCTCCTCACGACTGCCTTTTTCCATCTTTCCAGTAAAGACAATACCTTTATCAGCGAGCGGGTGATCTGCGAAAGTTTTTTCCTCAAACTTGGGCGTCAGGCTTAAATTAAATCCCAAGTCAAGCATGTGTTTGATTTCTGAGCGGCAATCATCAAGCCCTTTAGTAACATTTTGCGCGGTTAGTTCGGCAAAACCGGGGATCTCGGCAATCGTGTCCGCTTCAACACCCTCAAGCAGATTGTTTAGGGAGATTTGGGCGAGCAGGCGGCGGCTGTCGCCACGGCCTAAAGAGGGGATTCCGAAAGCCGCCAGAAAACGCCAATCCTCAACCTCCTTGTTGCGACTTAAAGTCAAGGCTTCTTCTAAGTTGAGAGATTGTTGGGGGCCGAACTCAAGGGCGAGGAAATCCTCTTTTTTCATGGCGTAGATCTTTTCAAGGCGGTCAAAATGGCTCTCAACCAGCCGTTTGATAGTCTTGATTCCGAACCAGTCGGCGGTAGCTAAAGTTTTAAACCAGTGCCGAATTCGTTGCTCGGCCTGAGCCGGGCAGTGCGGGTTGCGGCATTTAAGAAAATCGTTACTCCAGCTTAAGCTGCTGTTACAGCTCG
>JAYEMC010000244.1:0-2873 GCA_034717935.1 Pseudomonadota bacterium
GGATATGTCATCATCGCCCAGAGCAAAATCGAGATCGCCAGAATCACGGTTCCGGCCTTTTTAATATACTGCCAGGTTCTCTCCCAGGTATGAATCATTAAACCGTTAAAAGTCGGAAAGCGATAGGGCGGCAACTCCATAACAAAAGGGGTCGGTTCTCCACGTAAAACGGTTAAGCGCAACAGTTTGGCTGCCACCAAAGCCACGATCCAACTTAAAATAGTGAAACCGAACATATAGAGGGCCTGGTGCTGAGCAAAAAAAGCGCCAATCAAAAGAGCCAGAATCGGAACTTTGGCACCGCAATTCATAAAGGGCACGGTCAATAAAGTGGCCATCCGCTCTTTCGGTGAACGCAAAGTCCGGGTCGCCATTACCCCAGGCACAGCGCAACCACCGGCGATACCGCCGGAGACTATAAAAGCCATCACTGAACTGCCGTGCAGTCCGAACATCCTAAAAATTCGATCCATCATAAAAGCGACCCTGGCGAGATAACCGGAATCCTCCAAAATCGCAATACAGAAAAACATCAACATAATCAGAGGAACGAAACCTAAAACCCCACCAACGCCGTCGATAACGCCGGAGACCAACATCGACTTTAACGGACCATCACCAAGATTGGCCTCAACCAAACCGGCAATCCAGCCAAAAACCGCCTCGACCCCGGAAACCGGCAGGGCACTGCAGCTGAAAGTAATTTGATAAATTGAGAAGAGAACGGCCAACATAATCAGAGGCCCGGCAAAACGGTTGGTCAGAACCTTGTCGATCCGATCCGAAGTATAGAGCCGATTTTCATCATAACGATGTGTAATAATTCCTCTTTTCAAAATACCTTTGATGAAACCATAACGATGATCAGCGATCACCGCTTCCGGATAAGTATCAAAAGTTTTCATAAGGTGCGTGGCTACGATCTCGGCCTCTTGCAACAGTTGAGTCACAAGTTCAGGCGAATCTTGATTAACTTCTTTGATCAGTGCTTCATCATTTTCAACAATCTTGACGGCAATCCAGCGTGACGGATATTTACCTTTAAGCAGACCCTGATCACGAATCAGACGAGTCATGGTCAAAAGCGTCTGGTCAACATCGTCACCATAGGAGATTCTGACTTTTGCCGGATCGGGCGGCGACAAACGGCCTTCCGCCATCTCTTGAGCGGCGGCCATCAACTCATCAAGCCCCTGACCTGAGCGGGCGACAATCGGCAACACCGGCACGCCGAGAAAAGCTGACAGTTTTTCAGCATCAATTTCCATCCCGCGGTCTTTAGCGACATCCATCATATTCAAGGCCACAACCAGGGGGATTTTAAGTTCCAACAGCTGACAGGTCAGATAGAGGTTACGTTCCAAATTGGCAGCATCAACAATATTGATAACCACCGCCGGTTTCTCATTGGCGAGAAAATTACGAGCAACAACCTCCTCTTCAGAATAAGCGGTCAAAGAATAGGTACCCGGTAGATCAACCACGACAGCATTAAAGTCGCCCCGTTGATATTCACCCTCTTTCCGCTCAACCGTAACCCCGGGATAGTTCCCGACATGCTGACGAGCCCCGGTCAAGGCATTAAAAAGAGTGGTTTTACCGGCATTGGGATTCCCGGCCAAAGCCATAGTTATCTTGTTCATTACTTAATATTCCTCAATCGACCTCGACTTCAATATAGTCGGCCTCATTATTACGCAGAGTCAATGTATTACCACGAATCCGCAAAGCTACCGGATCATTCAAAGGTGCCCGCCCCTGTACCGTAATCACAGTCCCGGCCACCAAACCCATATCCCGAATCCGACGCCCGAGATCCCCGGCCACCTTGACCGCAGTAATTGTACCCCGCTGATTTTTCGCCATCCGGCGCAGTGAGATTTTTTTCATTCCTTATTCTCCAACTCTAAATGGTTCTCCGCTTTAGCACAAGGCTGTTCCGAATGCGGGCAATTTTGACAAGAAGTGCAATTCCCCAAGTTTTCACTACTGCTTTTATGCGTTACATTTTTAAGAAATTGCAAACGCCGTCCTATATAATAGAGAAGAGTAAAAATCACCAGCCCCAAAATAAACCAGACAATAATATCTTGCCAGGTAAACTGTAGAGATTGTGGCATAACATCCTCCTGAGATAGCAAGAACTATGATAGTTAGCAGACACTAACTATCAGCCGAAAAAAAATCCCTTTCGTAGATTCTACCAACCCCAAAAGGAAAACAAATTAAATTTATGTTCTCAGGCGGCTTTGACGAGAATATTTTCGGCCGCCCCGTCACCCAAACTCACGGTTGAACCATTAAGACGAACTAAACAACGAGATTGACCGGCTGCACAGACCAGCTCAACTTCCTGTCCGGGGAAAATTCCCAGCGAGGCCATACGGGCACATATACCACGCCCTCCACCAATCCGACAGACCTTAAGACGATGCCCGCAACCAGCTTGAGCTAAAGGCTGCTCTCCTGCAAACGGCATCCGCCGTCGACAACCAAGGCCTTTACCAGCCCCCTCTCCAACCCCACGCCGACATTGTCGATTTCTAAAGCCTTCTCCGGGCATACCCGACTCCAATAAAAAAATAGAAGCTCAAGTTATTCTCGTCTATTGAGGTTAGCCTTAACAAACTTTCACCTAAAAGTCAACATAATTGTCAACCTCAACAATTACTCATCTGCTCATCACAGAAAGGATAAAGAAATGTAAGAAAGAGAAAAACCGGCAATTTAAATTAATACAAAAGTATTAAACATTTGACCAAACATGGATACTTTTCTTAAAATTTCACACCTTTGACTTATTGATTTTCTTGTCGCATAGATTATCCTTGTAAGTAGTAGAGCAAAACAATCAACATCTTTTACAGTTTTAC
>JAYEMC010000245.1:0-2861 GCA_034717935.1 Pseudomonadota bacterium
AGTGATTCAACAACCTTCAACATATACTGTTTGCCAAGATAATAGTGACTTTCGCCGCTGCAATATTGGCGCGGTACCAGATGATCAAGTTGCTCCCTGAAATCTTTGAGTTGAGTATGAATCCAGCGAGCTCGTTTTTTTACTGCATTATAGACATCATCCACAGGGGCTTCGGCCGGGACATGCACCACAACCCGGCAATCGGAATGAACCTTTATCAGTATACGCGAAGAGACCTTTTTGCGCGGGATGCAAGCAAACTCGATCCGCTCATCACCGTAGAGGATGAAACTTTTCATTATCCAAACCTACTCGGGTGACCTGCACCACCATTTCGACAATCCCCCTGGCCTGATCCATACCTGCGCCGACCGTTTTGCATTTTTTAAACATCAGCGGCAGCAATTTCTTGCGGATATCAGCCTCGACATTCTGCGGATTGATCGAATTTTCCGCTACCGCTATCGCAACCAGATTGTCAACCGTAAAAGAGAGATCAAGCCAGCTTTGCCGCTCTTCTTCCTTTAAGCTTTCGAACACGCCGGGGAGCAGTTTTTTGCATACCCCGTAATAAGCCTGAGCCTGCCGGTTGCCGTTGAAGGCATCGGGCAAATCTTCCAGTCGCCGCGAGGCGACCTTCTCCGCAAATTCCCGAAAGAGCATATACTGTTTCAAGGGGTGATCAAAAAGGGCTTCGGCTTCTTTAATAGCCAGGCGCAACAGTTTTGAAAACGCTTCCCGGGCATAAGGATCATCACGCAAATCCTGTTCGATCATTTTAGCGACGCGGGTTTTGATGATGTCGGTTTCGTTGCGGGTTTTCTCCTCGCTCCACTCTTTGGGGTTCTGTTTTTGCCCCATTCTACCGACTTCGTAGACCCCCTCCGGCTCGCGCACCTCAACCCCGACGACATGCTTGTCCATCAGCTTTTTGACGAGTTCGGCATACTCATCGTAATCGACGGTCTCCCCGGCGTCCTGTTTTGCCAGACGACGCAAACTGAAAAATTGTTTGAGCGTCTCCTTGTAATGCCTGCGATCAGCCTCTGTAAAAATCTTATCCTCGTAAAAGGCAGCCGATTGCAGTGCAATTTTCAGGCAGGAGGAGAAGACGGACAAGAGAGCATAAAAATCCTCCCGTACCTTCAGGTTGGTATCGATCAGATCACCATCAACCTCCTGAATCCGGGGAACCAGCACCTGGCGCAGCTGCTCGATGTCATTTTTGTTGTTGACCCCGGCAAAAATCGCCCAGAGTTCATCATAGTGACGCGGGAGACGCTTGTACTCGGTGCTCATCTGCCGATAGAGCCCTTCGATATCGGCAATCTCGTAACCGCCCAAAGAGTTGGAGTTATCTGTACGTTCGGCCAGATCCCGGTATCCGGCAATCGTGGTATCGAGTTCGGAAAGAATCCCGCGATAGTCGATCAAAAGGCCAAACTTCTTTTTGGAATGCAGACGATTAACCCGAGCGATAGCCTGCATCAAATTGTGCTCCTTCAGGGGCTTATCGATATAGAGCACCGTATTTTTCGGTTCGTCAAAACCGGTCAAAAGCTTGTCAACCACGATCAAAAGTTTGAGCTCATCGTCTTTATCGAAACGTTCAACAACCTGCCGGGTATACTCTTTTTCCTCCAGAGAACCGACATTCTCTTGCCACCAGCGGGCAACCTCGGGCAGTTTTTTTTCATCAACCTCAATATTCCCCTCGCGGGTATCCGGCGGCGACATGACCACGGCCGACTCGAACAATCCGGTATCATCGAGAAACTGTTTGTATTTTATCGCCGCAGCCTTGCTGGTGCAGGCAAGCTGGCCCTTCAGCCCATCATCAATATTTTTGTGGAAATGGTTGGCGATATCGAGAGCGATCAGGCGAATACGATCTTCCGACTGATAAACCTGGCCCTTTTTGGCGAACTTCTTTTTTAAATCGGTTCGCTGTTCTTCGGTCAGTCCCTCGGTAATCCGCGCAAACCAGCTGTCGATGGCGCGTTCGTTGACATCGAGATCGGGGATACGCTCTTCGTAGAGCAAGGGGGTAACGGTCTTATCTTCCACCGCTTGCTGCATGGTATAGGCATGAACGATAGGACCGAATTTATTGGTGGTTTTGTCCTCTTTTAAGAGCGGCGTGCCGGTAAAAGCGACAAAGGCGGCATGAGGAAGCGCCTGTTTCATGCGCACATGGTTTTCCCCGCCCTGAGAACGATGCCCCTCATCAACCAGGACAATCAGATCGGAACTGTCGTTGACACATTCCGGCAACCGGGAAGCGGTGTTGAACTTCTGCACCAGAGTAAAGATAATCCGCTCCGTCCCCTGACCGATCTGCCGGGCCAGTCTCCGGCCCGAGGTTGCCAGCGCCGCAGCCCTGTCCTTCTTTCCGGCGAGCTCGCCGCCGGTGGCGAAGGTTCGACTGAGCTGGCTTTCGAGATCGGCCCGATCGGTGACCACGATAATTCGGCAGGTTTTAAGCGTATCGTGAAAAATCAGCGCCTTGGAGAGAAAAACCATGGTAAACGATTTTCCCGAACCGGTGGTATGCCAGATCACCCCGCCTTCACGACCACCGTCCCGGCGGCGGGTGTTGATCCGATCAAGCAAGCGTTTGATACCGAACACCTGGGGATAGCGGGCCACAATCTTGCCGATCTTTTTATCGAACAGAATAAAGTAGCGGGTCATTTCCAATAACCGGGACGGTGCCAGCAGGGCCGCGATGGTCCGATCCTGCCCGGTTACGGCAAGCTCCCCCGCCGCAATCAGACTATCGTACCACTCCCGGTCAACCGGCGGCCGATGGTTAAACAACAAATTCTTCTGTTCATCACTTAAAGGCTGATTTTTCAGCT
>JAYEMC010000246.1:0-2847 GCA_034717935.1 Pseudomonadota bacterium
GAACAGCAAGCCGCAGATGATTTTGTCCGGCGTTTGCTGGAAATAAAACAAGCCATGGGGAACCAGGTCAAAGACCGGGCTGTGGCTATAATTTTAGATGGAGAAAATGCCTGGGAGCACTATCCGGGTGATGGTGCGCCTTTTCTTCAAGAACTTTATGGACGCTTAAATGACAACCCTGAGTTTGAAGCGACAACCATCGGCGACTATCTTTCCGGGCAACAAGAACCGGCCCCCTTTATTAAACGAATATTTCCAGGCTCATGGATTAATCACAACTTCAGGATCTGGATAGGACACCAGGAGGATAACCTTGCCTGGGAGTATCTTGGCCAGGCTCGGCGTACTCTGGTGCTTTATGAACAGCAGCACAGCGAACGGATCGATTCAGACGAAAAGTTAAAGGAAAACATTAAGAAAGCCTGGGAACATATCTACATTGCAGAGGGTAGTGACTGGTGCTGGTGGTATGGCGACGACCATAGCTCAGAAAATGATGCCGAGTTTGACGAGCTGTTCCGGCGCCACCTGATGACCGTTTATCATTGCCTGGGAGAGGTTGTGCCGGAATACCTCCATCTGTCAATCATTCAAGCCGATAAAACCCTGCACCCAAAGACCGAAATCAGTTCTTTTATCAATCCGAAAATTGATGGAAATATAAGTAGCTATTACGAATGGCAAGCAGCAGCTTTTTATGATGCTGCTCAGCTGGGCGGCGCCATGCATCGGTCTGAATATTTGGTTAAAGGTATGTTTTACGGCTTTAACCTGGAAAATTTCTTTCTCCGTATTGATGTTGAACGTAAATTACTGGTCGAAGATGGCTACCATCTGGTAATAAATATTGTTAATGCCCACCAAGATAAGGCCGATTGTAAAATTTGCTATCTACATGATGCCAAACGTTTATTTATGGTTTGTGACAACTTTGATTCCGGTGAACAGTTTCATGTAGATGAAAACCCCAAAAAGCAAAAAGAGATATGCTTTAGCATCGACTCCATTTTTGAGACTGAAATTCCATTTCAATCGCTTGGGCTTAAGGCAGGGGATGATCTTGATTTTTCAATTACGATTAAACAGCAGGGTCATGAGGTTCAGCGCATTCCCTCAGGCGGCTATCTTCATTTCGTAGTTCCTGACACTGACTTTGAAGAACGCATGTGGTATGTGTAGACATAAGTAGACATAAAACGTCAGCTAACACCATAGAATCAAAAGACTTTTTTCTTTTTTTTGTGAAAATATATGTTTCTCATATGGGACTTAGCGTGAGGCTTTTCGCGATAACAACTTCCGATAAGATGTATTATGTTAACTTTGACATGAGGTAAAATCACTGTTCACACCTCCGCCAATCATTACCTTTCATAAAAAACCATTCTCTAACACTCAGTTTAATTTTATACTGGACATCGCTCTGACAATCCTGTTACGATCTTATTTTAGAGATAAAAAATCTGTGTCCATTTGTGGTTCGTTTTTTTTAACCACAGATTAAATTGATCTGAGTTATGAAAAAAAATATTGCAGTTGCCGGTAATATCGGATCCGGTAAATCTCGTCTTATTGAATTTCTCTGTACTAGTTATCCTCTGGTACCAGTACGCAATATTAAGGATGAAAATCCTTATCTTACTGATTTTTATTTGGAGATGTCGCGCTGGTCCTTTCATTCGCAGATTTTTATCCTCGCTAAAAAATTTCAGTATTTTCAAAAGTTGGCTAAGACTTCTCATTCCGTCATTCAAAATCGAACTTTATATGAAGATGCTGAAATTTTCGCTCGCAATCTTTATCAGACCGGAAATATGAGTGAAACTGACTTTAGAACTTATTACGATTTTTACCAGAGCATTTCTTCTGTTTTGCCGGCTCCTGACCTCTTAATATATCTCCATTCATCGGTTGGAGCTTCAAGAAAACGATTGCAGGCCTACTCTGATCCCCATGAAAATAGTATCTCCAATACATACCTTAAACGTCTGAATCGCCTATATGTTAACTGGATAGCTGATTATGATCTATCTGAGGTCATTATAATTGATACTGAACAGCTTGATTTCGCCGGCAACCTTGTTGACCGGGTTGACATACAGGAAGCTATCGAGAGATTTATCTGATTTAACTTGACATTCCTCTCTGTTTCAAGTAGGGAATCGCGCAAAATTATAATACCCCAATGGAGGATTTTAGCGCATGATTTGCCAGACTGTAAGAAAAGGAAATGAATGTTTTTTGATGAAGGCTTCCGGATGTTCTTTTGCCGGTGGTAGCTGTAAACCGATTATCGACAAATGTGAAGGTTGTGCAAAAATAAGTGTTGTCGATGAAAAAAGTTATTGTCTCTGCTTCCCGGATCCGGAAAACAGATGGTTTAATGGAACCTGCACAATGGCAACACATATCAAACGCGACGTTGAACAGATCAAGAAGAAAATCAACCCTTTGAAAGCATCCAAAAAGGGTATTCGCAGCTAATTAAATATTTCTCTTTGCGATTTGATTATTTGTTGACATACATAATAAGGCAGGAAGAGCTTAGGGTCTTCTTGCCTTATATATTTTAGTACATTAAAGAACATAAATTTTAGTTTATGCGAATTACTGGTGGAATTTTTAAGGGTAAAAAAGTAAATCCCTTCAAAAACCCGGCTGTACGGCCCAGTAAATCAATGCTTCGTGAGGCATTTTTTTCAATATTGGGACTTGGCTATTGCTCAGGAAAAGTTGTTGGTGATTTTTTTTCGGGTAGCGGCATTATGGCTCTTGAAGCCCTGAGTCGTGATGCGCAGGTTGTTTATTGTGTTGATTCCGATATAAAAAGTTGCAACCTTATTCGCT
>JAYEMC010000247.1:0-2840 GCA_034717935.1 Pseudomonadota bacterium
TGGTAACTATTCAGCTGCCAACAAAAAAATTGTGGCAAAGAGATACTAAACATGATAATCGTTAATAACTATTTTTGCAAGTGTCGGAATTTTGAAGGATAAGATTGAAAATGTCACAATCGACTCTCTGGGCCCCTTGGCGAATTAACTACATTCTTGGAGATAAATCTGAAGGAAGTGAATCAGGTTGTATTTTTTGCCGTATCCACAAAGAAAATGACGATTGTGATAACCTTATATTGGAACGTACTAAACATAGTTACGTACTTTTAAATCGTTATCCTTACAGTAGCGGACACCTGCTGGTACTACCATCATCGCATGTCGCCGATCTGGATGAACTTGAGGCCGAACCCTATATTGATTTAATGTTACTCTTGAAAAAATCAATTAAGGTCTTGCAGAAAGCATTACATCCGTCCGGTATCAATGCCGGTATCAATATGGGAGCCGCTGCCGGAGCCGGGATTGCAGCCCATCTCCATTTCCATATTGTTCCTCGTTGGCCTGGAGATCATAATTTTATGCCGGTTATTGCTGATACTATGGTAATGCCGCAACAACTTAATTCATCATATGAAGTGCTGAAGCCTTTTTTTAGAGATTAACTTTTGATTTGTTGAGAGGATTGTTACAGATGCGTTACTTAAAAATTGCTGTAATCCTGGTTTTCCTGTTGTTGGTTCTGGTTTTTATTTTTCAAAATAACGCCGCTTTGTCGATAGGTATTGATTTGAAATACGGATTTGGTGAATATGTTTTGCAGAAATCACCTCCGCTCTATATTGTTATCTTCTGTGCGCTCTTTCTTGGAGCCCTCATGGTGGCAATGTTGGATATTGTAATCATTTTCAAAAACCGTCGCCAGCTCAAAAAACAGAAAAAGAGTGTCAGTGAACTTGAGAGTGAACTGGCTAAATTCCGTAATCAGCCGCTGACCGAAAGCAGTGTTTCAGTTGAACCGTCAGTGATCGACAATTCCAGCAAAACTGCCTGATATGGTCTTAAGATCCATTTCATTGACCTTATAAATTGAAGTCTGCATGCCTTTACTGAACTTGCTCTTTGCGGCCTTACTGTCTCTGCTGACCCTCATTCTTCTTTTTTTGCTAAGAAAGAAAATTGTTGCGCTCTATTGCCGCTGTTTTAGGAAACGAAAAAGTGAAGAGACTCTCCAGACAGTTGAGGAGAATCGACTGTCCGACAAAGAGTCGACTCTTTTACGAACCTATTTCAAAGGGCTCTCTTATGTTATTGCTAATGAAACTGATAAAGCGGTTGCCGAATTTGTTAAAGTAGCACGCATTGATACGACGACAGCTGAAATTTATCTGGCTTTAGGGCAGCTATTTCGCAACAACGGTGAAATGGAACGGGCTATTCGAGTTCATCGTGATATTCTCTTACGTCCCAATCTTCCTGACGAGGTGCGCAGGCAAACTTTCTTTGAGATAGGTCTCGACTATAAACGGGCTGGTCTATTTGATCGAGCCTGTCGAACTTTTGAGGAGATCTTGACCCGAGACCCAAAAAATTCCGCTGCTCGCAAGGAGCTCTCGTCCCTTTATGAGAGTTTAAGGGAGTGGGAAAAAGCCCTTGCTCTACATGACTCCTCACCATACACACAGAGTGAGATCAACATTATCGCCCATTTGACCACAGAGGTGGCCAAATCGGCTGAGGCGGCAGGAGATCGTGAGAAATCCCTGATTTTTTTTCAGCAAGCCTTAAAACTTGATGATAGCTGTATTGATGCTTGGCTCCATTATGGAGATTTTTTAAAGAGTGAGAAACAGATAGCGGACGCCTTGACCGCCTGGGAGCGAGCCTTTAGATTAAACCCTGACTTCGTTAACCTGATAACAAGTCGCTTCTCCGGCCTGGAGGAAGAGGAAAGAGATAAAGTCGAAGAGGAATTCTTTTCTCGTTATCTTGATGAGTACGGTAAAAATCGGAAGTTCAACCTTTCCTATATTAGTTGGCTGATTAAAGCAGAGCGCTTAGTAGAAGCCGGGGTTCGGTTGGAACGGGTAATGATCGAGAAACGTGGAGATGCTGAAGTCTTTTCTCTGATTAGAAATTTATTGGATAAAATTTGGGCTTCCGATGATCTTAATCGATCTATTTATGATTCACTGGTGCGCAATTTCTTTTCCACACAACTTCGTTTCGAAAAAGCCTATCGTTGCCGAAAATGCGGTTATCAGCTTGATGTAATGGTCTGGAAGTGCCCCCGTTGTGCCACTTGGGACACTATTACGGTGCGTTAGCATATTATGAGCTCTAAAGAAAAAGATAATTTGCGCGGGTTTTATCGTTGTGATATTCAGCTTCCCTTCTCCTTTTCGATAATCAAAGGGAAAGAGATTGTCGGACCTTACTCTGGAAGAACTCTTAATTTGGGAGGAGGAGGGATGTGTTTTGCCACAACCTGCCCCCTACTCCAGCCCGGAACCTTACTTCTGGCCGAATTCATACCTCCCGAAAAAGAGGAAAAACTTCCCAAAGGGGGGGTGCCGGGTGACTTTATGGCTCGGGTGATTCGTGAAGAGATCGGAGTGAGTGACTCTTCCCTTGAAAGACGTTACCGTTTTGCCGTTGAATTCAAATTCCCTCACAAAGCCACCAAAAATGATATCGTTGCCTACCTGAACCGTTACGAATCCCAACGAAAAGATAATCTTTAAAATTACGTAACTATTCAGCGTAAGTAGATAAGCACCTAATTTTGATGGATTTAAGTGAATTCTGGGGACATAACCTGATTCTCCGAAGGAAATCGGGATTGTGTCCCCAGAATTCACGGGTTTGCTGAATAGTTACAAAATTACTTTAATGAG
>JAYEMC010000248.1:0-2825 GCA_034717935.1 Pseudomonadota bacterium
AGGGGAGATGCGAGCTCTTACGCAGAACGGAAAGCGGCTCTCTTGTCGGTTGTGAATCAGCCGTTTGTTATGGACCACTGTACACATGAAACCGCACTTGATCAGCGATCTTATCAGGAATTGCTTAAACTTGATTCCCCTAAACCTCTCGATAATGCCGCCGGTTGGTCAATGGAAACCCGAACCGGCGGGCGGCCTTTTCTCTGTTTCGACGAGATTGCTGTTAACGGTAGTCCCTTGATCTTCGATCCAACCGAGTTTTCGCCCGGAGAAAGCGGCATTCCGCAAAGTCTGCTGGAGGCACATTTTGCAACCGGTAAAACCGTTAACCGGCTTTGGTTTACGCATGCTGCGGCAAACAGAAATCCTGTTGTCGTGGTTTTTACCCCGGACGGTTTTTTTAATGTGTGTGGTGCCAAAGCTCCGAAATTACAGGGGGCTGCGGCCAGGTTTGGTTTTATCGGTAAACCTTTCAGCGCAGATGATTATCTACAGCATCTTGACAATCTTGAGATCGAAGTGGTTGATGATTTAGAGATCAGGATCAGATATGATATTCATTCAGAGGCAGGAGAAGGTTGTGCGGAAGTCACTATCTTTTGGGATGCTGAGTTGGAGCACCCGCTATTGCAGTTTAGTTCTGCACACATCTCTCGCCTGAACGAGAGGTTGGGTTTTGCCGGGCTAAATTTTATGCGGGGACCAACACTTTCAGGGCTTCAGAATAAAACTGGTACCCCGGAAGGCGGGATTGAGGCGTTTCATGACGGCAGGTCGGTATCTGTTTTGAAACCGGATGGTACGAGTTTGCGAAACCTTCTGGTTGTGCCGGTTGCCGCCGGTCAGGTGGTGGGCGAAACCTTGCTCTGTGAAACACCGCCTAAGACACAGTTGATTATGGATCAGCCGCAGAATGTTAGTGACTATTTTTCAAAAACGCCTGATCCGGCTTACCAGGAACGAACCGATTTGATACTTACATTCACTTCGGCTTCGGTAACTCCGGTCACGATTAATCGGGCCCAGATTTCTCTGGATTTTAACGCTGTTAATCCTGAGGCCAATGAAACTGTAAACCTCTTTTTTGCCGCAGATATGAAGCGTTTGCAACTTTGTGCGTTTACTTATAGACTCGAACCTGTGGCCGCTGATTTCGAGTGTCGTCTGGGCGGACACGAATCGGGGGCGGTTTTTATCAGCGATGAAGCCTGGGAGTGCAGCAGTCTGGCTTTTTTGCCTTTGGATGACAACCTTGCCGCTTTATGGTTGGAACGTCGCCCATTGAGCGAACGGGTAATCCGCAACCCTCATCGCCCCTCGGTATCTGCAAATGGCAGATTTGTCATTTTCGACGCTTCTGAAGAGTTTAATGCGGATGCGGCCCAACGGATTCATATCCTGGATCTCTATCGGGGTACTGTCAGACGTGTTAGTGTAGATCCTGATGGTAATAGTTGGGATCGGAGCGCCGCTTTCGACGCTTCGGGAGACAATTTTTCTCTGATTACAAATCGAAGCGGTACGGCTGCACTTAATATTGAAAATGTAAAAATCGGTCTGGGGGCGGGCAAGGGTGAAAAAACGGGGGCTAAATATGCCGATTGGTGCCATCTTCACAATGAGATCGTTCTTGCCGATCTTGATGATAATTTGAAAATTTTTAACCTCTCTAATGCCAGTCTGAGTTTACCTCTGACCCAGCGCACAAATTTAAAAAGAGCTGCTTTTTCACCAAGTGGAGAGCGGATTGCTTACGGCGCGGGGGAGCATGTTTATCTGATAAACCGGGATGGTTCAGAGGATTCTCTGTTACTGGAAAACGCCGCTTATCCGGCATGGGCCTCCGACTCCCGATTGCTGGTTCAGCGAACCGTTAACGACGAAACCGATCTCTATCTGGTCGATATTCCCACCGGTGCTGTAACCCGGCTTACTCCTGAGGATGGAATTAACGTTTCAGAACCCGCTTTTGTCCCGGCTTCTGAGCCTTTTGTAATTTATGTTGATCCCGGAGATGAAATCTGTAACGGTCATGCGCCTTGTCACTCAACGATCCAGGCTGCCGTCAATGAGGCGGAATCCGGCTCGGAAAATCATTATACCATAAAAATAACTTCCGCAAATTATCCTGAAGCGCTTCTCTTCAGCCACCCCGGGATGATAGCTTTGGAAGGCGCTTGGGATCGGACGTTTACCACGCAACAAATGACGGAAAACTCCACGATTCGGTCTCTGGAAATTGTCAGTGGTGTGGTAATTGTTAAAAATATAGTTATCCATTAAATAGTTATAATTGAGGAGAAACCTGTTGCAAAGTGGAAAAAATCTGAATTCGGCATATCTTCCGGAATTTGGTGATATCTGGACGGAGCCTGAAACCGGAATCGAGTTAGTCTATCTTGAGGGCGGCAGTTTCCAGATGGGGAGCCCGTCGGATGAAAAAGAGCGGTCTAGTGATGAAGGCCCGGTGCATGAGGTGAAACTCGACGGTTTCTGGATCGGGTGTTACGAGGTGACGCAAAGCGAGTGGCAAAAGGTTATGGGTAACAATCCTTCCAGATTCCAGAAAGGTGATAGTGATAATCGCCCGGTTGAACAGGTTTCCTGGGATGACTGTCAGGAATTTATCGAAAAACTCAATTGCCGACGTAATAGTGACAAAAGCTTTCGTCTGCCGACCGAGGCTGAATGGGAGTACGCCTGCCGGGCCGGGACGACGACGCCTTTCAGTTTCGGGGCGACAATATCAACTGATCAGGCCAATTATGATGGCGATTACACGTACGGCAACGGTTGCAAAGGAGAGTATCGGAGAAAGACGACGC
>JAYEMC010000249.1:0-2824 GCA_034717935.1 Pseudomonadota bacterium
AATTTTTTCTCAGATCGAGGCATTTTTTGAAAATAAAGCATACCCCAAGGGCACTTCCTGCGGGGCGCAACATACACTTAGTATTTCGAGCATTATTTTTAAAAAATAACGCTGAGCTGGGAGAAAAGAGCATTCTCGGACAGGCTCCTGGCAAACAGTGAAAAGGAGAACTAGAGTATGGATGATATGAGCAAGATTATAAGTGAGGCGGATGATGCGATGTTGGTGAAGATGGTTATGGACTCTTTTCGGCGAACTATGGTGCATTACGGCTGCTGGTTTTCCGAAGTCGAGCACCAGTTGGGGATGGAGAAGGCTTTAGCGGTTGAGAAAAATGTTTGGGGCGCGAGTTTTGGTAATCAGCTCAAACGTTTGGGTAAGATTTTAGGTTTCGAGATTAAGGATGGGGTGCCGGCTCATCTCCATACGTTGTCCCGTGAAGATCTGCTGGATTTGTTGAAAAATCTTGGTGTCAACTGGCTTGCTAATGATGGGATTTGGTTTCAGGCGGTCGAACATAAATTTGGTATGAATGACGCCAAACGTTGTAACGATACTTGCTGGACTCGTTACTCACCTTATGAGGCGGAACGGATTAAAGAGCTTCTCGAACTGCCTGACAATGGTGGTATTCCTGCCTTAAAGCAAGCTTTGGCTTTTAGAATGTATGCCTTGATTAATAAGCAGTCGATTGAAGATGTTGATGAAAATTGTATTATTTTTCGTATGAATGAGTGCCGGGTTCAGGTGGCTCGTCAACGCCGGGGTTTGGACGATTATCCTTGTAAATCAGCGGGTTTGGTTGAATATCCCTATTTTGCCCGCACGATTGATTCCCGGATTGAAACCGAATGTATCGGTTGTCCCCCTGATAAACATCCTGAAGGTTGGTTTTGTGCCTGGAAATTTACGGTAGTCGAGTAGGAGTTTGTAATATGGCAGAGACAATTAAGGTGACCCAAGAAGGATGGGTGGCAACTGTCACCTTGAACCGACCGCAGAATCTGAATGCTTTTACCACTTCGATGGTTGGTGAACTGGAAAAAGAGCTGGCCTTGATTCGCGATAATCCTGAAATCCGGGCGGTGATGCTGGTCGGTAACGGCAAGGCCTTTTGTGCCGGTGTAGATGTTCAGGAGAAGCCCTATAACCCGCTTAATGCCAGGATATTTCTCAAGAATTTTAACCGGATGCTTAAAATGGTGGAGAGCCTGCCCCAGCCGACAGTCGCGGTTTTGCATGGAGGGGTTGTGGCCGGAGGGCTGGAGCTGGCCTTGGCCTGCACTTTCCGGATTTCCGCCGAGAATGCAAAAATGGGTCTGCCGGAAATAAATCTTGGCCTGGTTGCCGCTGGTGGGGCTACCTTTCGCCTCCCGCGTCTGGTTGGTTTCGGGAAAGCCCTGGAGATCTGTTTGTTGGGCAAGCTGATTAGCGGGGCTGAGGCTGAAGCTAAAGGTTTGGTAAATTGGTCGTTTCCAGAGAAGGATCTGAGGTCTGAAGCAGAGTTATTAGTAAAAAAATTGGCTGACCAACCCCCTGTAGCTCTGAGTTTGATCAAAGATGCCATCTATGCGGCGGCGGCTCCGCATGAATCCAATGCTTGTTTGATGGAAATTCTCTCAGCCAGCGTTAATCACTACACTGAAGATAAAAAAGAGGGGTTAGCCGCTTTTTTCGCTAAACGAAAACCTGATTTTAAAGGACAATAAATTAAGGAGACTAAATCATGATTAACTCGGAATGCGGCATTGCCGCTATGGGGTTTTATTTGCCCGAAAAAGAGATTCCGCTGCTTGAACTGGCTGAAAAGGCCGGAATTCCGGAGTTTGTCGCAAAATTTGCCGGCGCCCGGACGGTACGTGAGGCCGCCGCCGCCGAATTACCCAGCCAAATGGCGATCAAGGCGGCTGAAGCCGCACTGCAAGACGGCGGGATTGATCCTCAGGAGATTGACCTTATTATCTATTGCGGCGCCGGGGTTCCCGATTATATCCTGCCGCCTTCTGCCGGCAGGATTCAAGACGCTATTGGTGCAAATCGAGCCATGGGTTATGATTTGTCCCAGGGTTGTTGTGGTATGCTGACAGCTATGCAGGTAGCTAAGGCCCAGATAGCTCTTAATGAAGGTTGTAATACGGTTATGCTGGTTACTGGTGACAAATGGAGCCAGTTCACCCACCATCACACCGCTGATTCTGTTTTCTTCGGTGATGGCGGCGGGGCCATAATCATCAAAAAGAATCATCCCGACCTGCAACCCATTGCCAGTGAAATAGTTACCAAAGGAAACTATTATGATCTCTGGTGTGTTCAGGCCGGCGGTCTGTGCCATCCGGCTTCCGGCGAAACCCTGTCCCAAGAGATGCATACCTATAAATGCATTGATCCGGAAAGAGCCCGACATGAGTTTAAGGATATTTACATCTCGGTTATGGCGGAGACTGTTCTGGAATCAATGAAAAAAGCCGGAATTAACCGAGATCAGGTCAGTTTTTTTTCCATGGTTAACGCTAACCTGAAGGTTCAGGAAGTGTTACTGGCTCAGCTTGAGATACCTCTGGAGAGCTCATCAGCAAATTATTTGGAGCGCTTCGGCCACTTTGGCTCCCAAGACACCTTTTTCAATCTTGATCAGGCGGTTAAGGATGGGAAAATCAGCAACGGAGACTATATTGTCATGCTGACCACCGGTATCGGATTTTCCTGGGGCAGTGCGGTGATCAGGTATTAGGTGTTAACTGGATGACGAAAAAAATCAAAGGTGCCGCCGGCCGCTGTTTTTTGTTGGGTGTGACCGGCGGTATCGCCAGCGGCAAAAGTACTG
>JAYEMC010000250.1:0-2817 GCA_034717935.1 Pseudomonadota bacterium
TACGATATATGAGTTTTTGGGGCTTTCGGTCGGGGCTATCCTGCATGAGCTTGATGATCAAGAACGTCAAAAAGCTTATGGTTCTGATATTACATACGGAACCAATAATGAGTTCGGTTTTGATTATCTTCGCGATAATATGAAATTTTCTCTTGAAGATTACGCGCAGCGGCCCCTCTATTACGCAATTGTTGATGAGGTCGACAGTATTCTTATCGATGAGGCGCGAACCCCGTTGATTATCTCCGGGCCGACTGACGACAGTACGGAAAAATATTATGTTATCGATAAAGCGATGCGTAAATTGATCCAGCGTAATCAGGCCTTGGATGAAGCTGTCGATTATGATCTGGATGAGAAGAGTCGTTCCGCGACCCTGACCGATGCCGGGGTTGCCGCAGTCGAAGAGCTGCTCAAGGTCAAGAATCTTTATGAACCGACTCAGATCGAAACCCTGCATCATGTTAATCAGGCCTTAAAAGCCCATGTTCTTTTTAAGCGGGATGTTGACTATGTAGTTAAGGATGACAAGGTTGTAATCGTTGATGAATTTACCGGCCGCCTGATGGATGGGCGGCGTTATAGTGATGGCCTGCATCAGGCTCTTGAGGCCAAGGAAGGGGCTAAAATTGAGCGCGAGAATCAAACCCTGGCCGGGGTTACTTTTCAGAACTATTTTCGCATGTATGATAAATTGGCCGGGATGACCGGGACGGCCGATACCGAGGCGGTTGAATTCTCCCAGACCTATGGTCTCTCCGTGGTTGTCCTGCCGACGAATAAGCCGATGATCAGGCAAGATAATTCGGATGTGATTTTCAAGACCGGAAATGAGAAATACAATGCCGTTGTTGAAGAGATTATCGCCTGTCATGAGGCTGGTCAGCCGGCTTTGGTCGGAACTATCTCGATCGAAGACTCTGAACATCTAGGTAAAGTTCTAAAACGCAAAGGGATCAAGCATGAAGTCTTAAATGCCAAATTTCATGAGAAAGAGGCCGAGATTATTACTCAGGCTGGGCGTAAGGGGGCGATAACTATTGCCACCAATATGGCTGGGCGGGGAACTGATATTGTGCTCGGCGGCAATCCCGAGATGATGGCTAAACCCAAGTTTAAAGACGATATGAGTGATGATGAGCGCGAACAGATTATTGCCGGTTTCCGTCAGCAGTGTGAGGCGGAACGGGAGGAGGTGCTTAAGGCTGGAGGGTTGCATATTCTGGGTACCGAGCGACATGAGAGCCGGCGTATCGATAATCAGTTGAGAGGGCGTTCCGGTCGTCAGGGAGATCCCGGTTCATCTCGTTTCTACCTCAGCCTGGAAGATGATCTGATGCGGATTTTCGGTTCCGAGCGTATTGCTAAGGTTATGGATACCCTGGGCATTGAAGAGGGTGAACCGATTGAGCACAAGATGATCTCTAAAGCGATTGAAAATGCCCAACGAAGGGTTGAGGGGCACAACTTTGATATCCGTAAACAGCTGCTTGAATATGATGATGTCATGAACAAACAGCGCGAAACCATCTACGCCCTGCGGCGTGAGGTGTTGGGTGACGAGGATCTTCGCACTCTGGTAATCGAATATGTCGAGGATGTGGTTGAGGAGATGCTGGAGGCGGCTACCGGTGGTTCCCGTAACAGTGCCGAGTGGGACTTTGACTCACTGACTATTGGTTTGCAACGTTCATTTGGTCTGGCCGTTGCTTTTTCTGAGAGGTCGGAGTTGGCTCTGCTTGATGATGCCGGAGCCCTTAAAGAGCGTTTGCAGGAGCTTGTGCGGGAAAGTTATGCGGACCGGGAAGTTGAGATGGGGGTTGAAACCGTCCGTCAGTTGGAAAAGATTATCCTTCTCCATACCATTGATAACCTGTGGAAAGATCACCTTTATGCTATCGATCAGCTTAAAGAAGGTATCGGCCTGCGCGGTTACGGGCAGAAAGATCCTTTGCGTGAGTATCAGCGTGAGGGTTTCGAGATGTTTGCCGATATGATCGAGCGGATCAAAGAGGATGTCGTTGGCCAGCTTTTCCATATTCAGGTTACCCGGGAGGAGGAGGTCGAGGAGCTTGACCAGCAGTCCCGTCAGGAGCATGATGTGGTTCTTTCGCATGGTCGTCGTGGTGAGGACGGTAAACAAAAGCCGGTCGTCGGCGGTAAAAAAGTTGGTCGTAACGATCCCTGCCCTTGCGGCAGTGGTAAAAAATATAAAAAATGCTGTGGGAAGTAGATCGATAGGGTCAGGGTATTAAAATGTCTGAAAATATGAAAATTTGTCCGGGTTACCGGTTTGCCGGGGTGCATTGCGGTCTTAAAGCGGGCGAGGCTCTCGATTTGGCTCTCTTGCTGAGTGACTGTCCGGCTGTCGCCGCCGCAGTTTTTACCAAAAACCGGTTTCCTGCGGCCCCGGTTATTTATGGACGTCGGCAGTTAGCTGAAGGTTTTGCTCTGCGTGCGGTTATGATTAACAGCGGCAACGCTAATGCCTGTACCGGTCGTCAGGGTGAGATCGATGTTGTAACTGTGGTTGAGGTTTTGGCCGCCGCCTTAAAACTTTCTCCTGCGGAGATTTTTATCTCCTCAACCGGAGTTATTGGTGAACCTTTTCCAGTGACTACGGTGCTTGAAGGAGTTGAGCTTTTGGTGGCCGGGATTGAGCGTGAGATTTTGCCAAAAGAGGCTCTGGATGCCGCGTCCCGGGCGATTATGACAACTGATCAGGTGCCGAAAACCGTCGGAATCGAAGTCGAGACCAGCCAAGGGCGGGTGACTCTGACCGGGATTGCCAAAGGTGCGGGCATGATCCATCCCGAT
>JAYEMC010000251.1:0-13600 GCA_034717935.1 Pseudomonadota bacterium
TATCGACTGCGGGTTCCAATTCAAAAAAAGCGTGACTGGTAATGACAGCTGTAAAAATAAGGGTGTTTACAGCAAAATCAATCTCGTAGAAGAAACCGTGGCTGCGAATGGCTGTGACATTGCCAACAAAGGAGTTCTGCAGGCTGGAAACCAGCGGCTCCTTGCTCAAAATTAGATCTTCCGGACGAATGGCGATATAACCTTGCGCCCCGTCAGCTTCTCGTCCAACCTTGATCTCGACACCACCGGTTCTAGCGGTTGCACCCGAAAATTCAACTTTGAAAAGATTTTTCATGCCGACAAAATCAGCAACCATAGTTGAGGTCGGTTGACAAAAAATCTCTTCAATGGTTCCCACCTGTTCAAGCGCTCCCCGGTTCATGACTGCGGCCCGTTGGGCCAGGGAAAGGGCCTCGGAAAAATCGTGGGTCACCATCATAAAGGTCGCCCCGCTCGCTTGATGTAGGGTTTTCAGGTGTGCCCTTAAATCCTGACGAAAATTAGGGTCAAGCGCCGAGAGGGGTTCGTCGAGTAAAAGGATATCGGGAGTAACGGCCAGAGCCCGGGCCAGAGCGACACGCTGCTGTTCACCACCGCTCAAGGTCTCCGGATGGCGCTGCAAAAGAGGACTTAAGTTTAATCGCTCAACGAGCTCATCAATCGGCGCAGTACTTCTTTTATGGCTCTGAAAACGGAGACCATAAGCGATATTATCAAGCACCGTCAGGTGGGGAAAAAGGGCATAATCCTGATAAACAATGCTGATACCCCGCTTCTCCGGGGCTAAGTTGGTAATCTCGCGCTCATCAATAAAAACATCTCCCCCGATAATCGGCACAAGACCAACCAAAGCTTCCAAGAGCACACTCTTTCCGGCTCCGGTAGGCCCCATCAGGGCAAAGAAATCACCAGGCTCCAGGGTCAGATTGATATTTCGCAGATGAAATGAGCCGAGATCGACCGATAGATTCTCTATCCTGATACTCATGCCCGGCTCCCGAAACGACTCCCGCTCTTAGGCTTTTTCGCTCCGCCGCCGACCAGGCGCAAAGAGAGGAAAAGCAAGAGGCAGACGACAATCAGCCAGACCGCAACCGGCTGCGAATAACGCAGACCAAACGACTGAAAACGCTCAAACATGAGAACCGGAGCGATCATCGGGTGATAAGCGATAATCACCACCGCGCCGAACTCGCTAATTGCCCGGGCACAGCACATGATGATTCCGCTTAAGATCGAACGCCAGGCCAGAGGAAATGTGACGTTGATAAACGTGGCGAACATCGAAGCGCCAAGACTGCGGGAGACGTGTTCGAGACGCGGGGAAACTGAGACAAAACCCTCCTTGGCCGCCTGCAGATAAAAGGGCAGACCGACAAAAGTCATAACCATGATGATACCGGTCGGACTGCCGACAATGCGAACACCTAACTCCTGCATGACTCGCCCGAGCCAGAAGTTTTTTCCGACCAGGCCGAGCAGGGCAATACCAACCACCGGATGCGGAATCACAATCGGCAGATCGACAATCGCCTCGACCAGTTTTTTCCCGCGAAATTGGCTGCGCGCCAAAAGGTAGGCCAGCGGGGTACCAAAAACGAAACAGATAAGAGCCGCACTAATCCCCGTGTAGAGACTGAGCCAGATCGAACGATAGACATCCGGATCGCGTATCGTCTCCCAGAGTGACGTCAACGAGGGCGCCGAAATCATCCGCACAAGCGGGAAAGTAATAAAAAGCAGAACTATAAAGCTGCTCGCCAGAGCCAGCCAAAGAAAAGATTCCTTACGCATAAGTTGCTATTTATCAACTGTGACCAGTTTTTGCAACTCCGACGGCAATTTCGTAAGCATTTCCTGATCGGCGACCCGGACCGGAACAATTGGGGGCTGGCCCATCTCGGCCAAAATTTTCAAGCCAGCCTCGGGATCGAGCATATAGTCAAGAAACATAATGGCCGCCTCCCGATTCGGAGCTTTGTCGAGCAAGGTTACGCCATAAGTGATCGATTTACCTTGAAGCTCAATTTTTTCTCCCGGTTTCTTGCCGCTAACAGCGACTCGGGCCTGCCTATAGAAAGATTCCCGGGCATAACTGCCGAGATTGATCTCTTGCGGCAAAGTCAAAAATTTAAGTTTATGCTGAACCGCCACCGAACGGTACTCCCAGGCATAATCCATCACCCCACTTTCGAGCATCGCCACTAATTCCACAGCTTTGGGACGAACATTGGCCAACGGCCGATTCGCGAGCAGGCAGCTGTAGAGTCCCGGCTGATGAAAAACTTTTTCAGCTAACTGGAGGACCATCAAAGCGCGATAACCACAAGGATCGAGATTGGGATCGGAGTGTCCCCAGACCACCCCTTTGCGACCGAGGATATCAGTCCAGGTGTCAGGGGCAACCTCTTGGGCAAAAGCACTGCTGTCGGTATAACAAAGAACCATCTGATTTGTCGCAAAACGAACATTCCAAGAGGCGCAATCCGGTATCAGCATCCGGTCGATCACCGAAAAATCGGCCGATGCCATAATATCGCAAGCTTTATGCAGATCAGAGATTTTACGTGCACATTTGCGGCTGCCGCTGCCCTCACGCAAGATGTCGATATCGGGGTGGGCCGCTTCAAAAGCCTTCTCCATCGCCGCCAACGGTACGGTCAAACTCCCGGCATGAAAAATAATCACCGGGGTTCGAGGTTGGGCCGCAACCGGACTGGAACAGATAAGAGCCGGCAGAAATAAGGCTCCTAAAAAAAGACTTACAACTTGAATTTGATTTATTTTTAACTTCATTATATTTTTCCTTAAAACTTATAGCGTACACGGCAGGTAGAAGTAAAAATATCTTCGGCTGTCCACACATACATTGCCGCCGCACCAGAGAAAGGTGTAACGGAAGAGTTGGTTAATGGGCGAAATGCAATTTCAGAATATTACTTCCGCCTTTCTCCTCGATCACACAACGATCGCTATATTTTTGCACCATAAACATCGACATTTCGGCACATTTTTTCTCATCCACCATATCTTCAATCGAGGGAAGAGCTTGGGCGCGAGCCAAGGGAGCCCCTTGGTAGGTTACCGCAATATCAAGGTTAAATTCATCAAAACGGGCCGTCATCTCCACTGGCGTCTCAACGCCATTTAAGGCAATAACCGCTTCCACCGATTCACTCATGGCCGATGCCGCCTTATGGATTACCTCGTGACGTGCTCCCCAGAGACCACCCTGCTGTTCCATGAAGTTGAAAACAGCCTCGCTGAAGCTGGTTCCTGGTTCAATTTTCAAAGTAGCACTCTGAGCAATACCGATGCGAAAGAGCAGATTGAGAATAAGTGCCATAATCGTCGAAGCTGCCAGCGAAGAGCTCACCACCGGAGCCAGCCACGTCGGGACTTGACTGTAGATTCCGGGTACAATATCGACACTTAAACCAATAATAATTGAAAGTCCGACAACAAAAGTCTTACGCCCGTCAATCATCCGCGACATAATAATCTGGATACCGGCAACAACCATAAAACTCAGAGCAAAAAACAGGGTCGCACCGAGCACCGGCTGCGGCATAATCGCAAAGATTACTGAGGCTTTGGGGAAAAATGAGAGAATTATCAAAATTACGCCAATCCATTTGGCGATAACCCGGCTCGTCGCCCCGGTACCGATGGAAAGACCGATATTACTCGACGATGTAGACTGCCCGAATCCCCCGGCAATGCCTGCGACAAAAGCTCCACAACCATCGGCCAAAATCCCCCGGCTGATATTATCCATATCCGGGCGCTTCCACTTGGCGTCATTGATCCGCTGACAGGTGGTAAGATCGCCGACCGTTTTTAAGGTTGAACAGAGAACCGCGACCAGAAAAGGGGCGATCAGAGCGACATCAAAAGACCATCCAGGATGACCGGCAAAAGGGGTGGCAAAAAAAGGCACCGCAAATTCAGCGCCCAGTTTTGAAAAATCAAGGACTCCAAAAAAAGCGGCCAGAACATAACCAACCATCATGCCGATCAAGGCACAGAAAAGTTTGGCTTTGCCCTTGCCCCAGATATTAAGCCCGATCATGGTTGCCAGAGTCAGAAGCCCGGTGAAAAAGGCGGGCAGAGAGATGGTGGTTTCAGCTCCACCCTCGCCAAAAAAATTTTTGCAGGCTACTTTTATGACCGTCAGACCGACCATCATAACAATCATACCGGTCACCTCGGCGGGAAACAACACCCTTAAATGTCGCATAATTTTTGAGAGTATACCCTCAAACAGGGAAGCAACCAGAGTCATGCCAAAAACTAAAGATAGTCCACCGGTCTTAGCTGCCAGCATTGAAGCCGCCAGATATGATGGGCCACAAACCTCAGGACAGAGAAAACCGGAACCAGCCGGCCCCTTTCTAAGAGACTGAACAATTACGGCAATCCCGCCGGCCAACATTGAAGCCGAGACAAAACGCACGGAATCATCCATACTGCCGCCAATCTCCCGGACAATGATAACCGGAAAAAGAAAACCGATCACAATCACGCTGATATGCTGCATTGCCAGAAAAAAAGTGATCACCAACGGCGGCCGATCATCCAGACCATAAACAAGATTTCCCGGTTTCTGTGCCATACAACCTCCCTTTACAACTGTTCAGTTTCCCACCATAAAGCTATAGCAAATGGCGGCGAACGTCGCTTCGCCCTGCTTCGCACGGGGACAGAATTGAATTCTGTCCCCACATCCCGGCAGATTGAAACAACGCCGCATATTTACTCTCCTTTTATTGCAACTTGTTAATCTTACGAATAATACGGTTGTTTACCGATATTTGCAAGTCTAAAAATCATTCCAGCTTTTTTGCAAAGTCGGTTTATGTAGGGCCCTCTCTAAACGCTTGAGATATTCCCGGCGGCTGATCTCACGCACGCCGAACTGTTTGAGATGCGAGGTCAAAAACTGATTATCTATAAAATGAAAATTGCAGCGCCGGGCGAAAGCGACAAGATCGACCAGCGCCGCCTTGGAGGCGTGATCAACCAGCGAAAACATCGACTCACCAAAAAAACAGCGCCCCAGAGAGACCCCATAGAGACCGCCAACCAGGTTGCCGTCCTGCCAGGTTTCAAATGAGTGGGCCAGACCGGCCTGATGGAGATCAAGATAGGTCGCCGCCATCTCCGGGGTTATCCAGGTTCCAGATTCATGACGGCGCGGAGTTTTAGCACATTTTTTGACCACGGCAGCAAAAGCCGAATCCCGACGCATGCTGAAATCGGCTTTTTTCAGGTAGCGACGGTTGCGTTGCGAAAGATGAAATTCATCAAGAATAAGAACGGCACGAGGATCGGGCGACCACCAGAAAATGGGATCACCGGGAGAATACCAAGGAAAGATACCTTCGGCATAAGCCTGCAAGAGCCGCTCGCGTGAGAGATCGCCGCCAACCGCCAAAAGACCGTTTTCAGTGTCGGCAAAATGAGCCGGCGGAAAAACCGGGCGTTGATTGAGTTGATAAATCGGCATTTTCCAGCTAACCGGCAAGATGCTTGGTCAGATAGTTCAAATGCTCAACTCCGGTGCCACAACAGCCGCCGAGAATCGGGAGACCAAAATTACGATTCAAAATAACCATCCGCCGCCCCCAATCGGAAACCTCATCGACCTCCATTTTTTCGGCTTCGTTCAACTGGGCATGATCAAGCGAAGATGCGTTGGCCTGAAAACCGATCAGGCGCGAAATCACCGCATCCGGCTCCCGCTCGGCCTGCAAAAATGATGGGTAAGCACAATTTACCATGTAACCAAGCGGTGGTTTTTCAAGAGCCGCATCAATAGCCGCTATCGCCTCCGCCAGGCTATGCCCATCCAGCAACCTTCCTTCGCGATTAATCACAAAACTGATGATATATGGTGTCGAAGTGGCGGCCATAGCCCGTGCCATTCCAACCGCTTCGGACAAGGCCGGCAACGTCTGAGCCAGCAAAAAATCGACCCCGGCCGCACTCAAACGACGACTCTGCCAAACGTGAAAAACTTCCGCCTCGGCACTGATCAAACCTTCTTCCGGCAAATAACAGTCATGCTTACAACTCATCAGGCCGCCGACTATAATTTTCTCCTGCCAAGCTCCCCATGACGTCTTGATCTCGTTGATAAAGGCCACGGCATCAGCATTCACGTTCCGCGCTTCACCGACCGCCGCCAAACGTTCACGATTGGCCCGCCAGGTTGGCGTCGTAATAGTAATCGGCACGTCAACATTACGAGCTAACGCGATAAAATTATTAATCAATTTGGCAATCAACCGACGCCCCCCCTCGTCATAAATAAGCAGAGCGTTAACCAACTCAGGATGCAAGGCGATCTCCGCCTCCCGCTTCAAGGTCTCGATAACCGCCGCTTCGGTCAAGATAAAATCATACTCGGACAGGGCTTTTTCCAGATTCATATCAAGTTTTCCAGATTCCATTATTTAGTGCCTGACCGAAAACCTGACAATTTTCTTGAGTGCAAGGCAGGCTAAAATTTTAACCGCAAGCATACACTAAGTATTCTGAGGATTAAAATTTTGGCCTAACGCCGCAATCGGGAAAATTGGCGGTTTTCGGTCGAGCACTATTTATCAGACCGGCCAGGGCCGGCAGCACCCAAAGAACGGTCGGCAGGGCCCCGCCAACGCCGAGCAAAACCGTCAAACCAATCGAATTAAGAGCCGGATGCCGGGCTAATACCAAGACCCCGAAACCGGCCAGTGTGGTTAAGCCGGAAACCAGCACGGCCTTCTCCGTGGCCGCGTCACTACCGCGAAAAAGACGGTAAACCATAAAAATCCCGTAATCAACACCCAAGCCGATAATCAGAATAGCTGCGACCAAATTAAAGAGATTAAAAGAGAGCCCCAAAAACCCCATAATCCCGAACATCGACAAAAGACCGGCTAAAACCGGTAAAAGGGCGAGCAAAACCTGATAAAAGTTGCGCAATAAAACCGACAGGATCAAGGTCACCACAACCAGAGCCAAAAGAATAAATTGCCGCAAATCACGGGCAATTGCAGCACTCACCACCCGGCTGAAAGCTTGCGGGGAAACCAGATGCACACCATCAGGAATCCGGTCAGACCGGGAAAACAGGGAGACCAACTTCGATCCATCCGGGACCAGAGTCAGTATAGTAACCCCGGCGGCATCTTTTTCAATGGTCGCATCAAAGAGAGAGGAAAAACCGGCTTGGAGCCAAAATGATTCCGTCAGAAATGGTGGTTCACTGGTCAGGGTCGTCAGAAAAGGGGCAAAAGCGGTCTCTGAAAAACCGGTGTTACGACTCGCCAGAGAAAGATCGTAACGGAGCTTAGACAAACGCTCAGTCGTCCAGAAAGTCTGCCATTTTTGGCGATTCTCTTTCTGGAGGCTTTGCGAAGGCATAACTGGAGCCAGACTAACGATCCCGGCTACGGCAAACTCCCTGCGCAAAAAACTATATAGTCGATCATTGACCTGCAGGGCTTCCTCAAAATTACGGCCTTGAGCAAAAATCAGAGCCCGACCGCGAACCTCACCCCAGACCGACTTAAGATCATTCTCTGCGGCCCGCAAACTTTGGGGCACCAGATTCACCTCACGAAGATCGCCGACACAACGCACCCCGACCGCCGACCATGCTAAAAACCCCAAAAAAAGCGCCCAAACGACAACAATTATCCAGGCCGACCGACCGTGATATCCAAGCGGCACCTTTTCCGAAAGTTTCTGTGAAAGTTCCGGGGCACTCTCTGCGCCCCGGAAAAAATGCGGCAATACCAACAATGAAAGAATCAGAGCCAGAAAAACCCCGAAAATCGCGAAAAGTGCCAATTGGCGCTGACCCGGCAGAGCCGAAAAAAGCTGAGCTGAAAAGGCCCCGATCGTCGTCAAACCGGCCCCGAGCAGGGGTACTGCCAAAGCCGCAACAATCAGCCCCGGCTGCCGGGCCCGATTTTGTAGGGCGAAATAAAGATGCAGACCGTAATCAATAGTCACACCGAGCAAAACCGCGCCGAAACCAACCGTAATCGCCGAAATCGAACCCTCGACCAAGCCCGTTAGCGCCAACGCCGGCCCCAAAATCGCAACCGGTAACAAAAAAACCAAAAGGGCACGGCGACGACGCATAAAAATCAGAAAAACCAGTAGCAGCGCCACCAATGAAGCACTTATCACAACAACCATGTCGCGCTGAATGGTTGTCGCATTGGCGACCGTATAGGCATGACCGCAAAGCGGCACCACAACAATTCCCGCCGGCACCACCTCTTTTATCGCCGTATCGAGTTCTTGCAAAAGCCGCTTCGAACCTTTAAAATCGGTAATCCCGATCGGGGTTTCAAGCAAAAGCATGGTCTCACGACCATCCTCACTCAAAAAATGACCATCCACGACTCGAGCTTTACCGAGCGGATTGAGTGAGGCAAGCCGGGGAAAAAGCAGGCTGCGAAACTCTAAGGGATCGGCCAAAATCATCCCTTTTTGCAAAAATCCGGTGGGCTGCAAAAGATTGAGATAGGCCTTGCACAGATCTGCCTCAATCTTTTCTGGAGCCAAACGCGACCGGATAAAATCATAATCATTTTCGTCGAACAAATTGGCCCACTGAGTTAAGGCAAAAGAGAGCAGCAAATCCTCTCCACCACTACCCGGCCCCCTGATCACATGGGTAAAAAGCGGCGGCTGAAGCCGAGCCGCCAACTCGTCGGCCACTTTAAAAAGCTGGGCCTGTTCCACATCTGAACCGGCCCGCAAACGCAGCACCACCCGCCGGGCCAGTGGAGCTTTAGCCAACAAGCGAAAATCAGCCGCCGCCCGACTCCCCCGATCCGGCAACAAGGCAGCCACATCAGTCGTAAAAGGCAGACAGCTAAACCCCAGCCAACCTCCAACTAACAACAATAAAGCAACCCCGGCCAGCAAACGACGATGTAATGCACAAATCCGGTGCAACCATTCTAGAGTTCTCAGCAATCTTAAAAATCCTTAAAATAGATCAATATACGGTGCGTCCCGTCCCCCACTCAGGTTGAATAGTTACCAAAAAAGATTCAATTAACTTGATTGACAGCAAGAAATCTATCTAATTGAATCTGGCTTTTTCCACTAAGGTCAACAAACTGGATGCCCAAGGAGAGCACTTCACTATCTTGCGACATGCTTCTTACCGTTCCTGGCAGAAAAAGTTCTTCCTCCACTCCTGGTAAAGAGAGAAACAGATCAAGAGCAGATTGAATTTTAAGAGGCTCTTTAACTGACTCATGATCTTTGAGAGAAATTGTCGCTTTACACCCACCTTTACTAATATCACTGACAAATCCTTTAAAATGCAATTTTCTAGCTTGACATTGGATCACAACCTCCATGCGAGCAGGAAGACTACAATCAATTCTTTTATAAGTTCTCAGGTTATGATCTTCAATTTTCTCGGGAAATTTAACAAACAGCACATTGAAAGGATCCAGTACAGGCAACATGATTGGCGATCTAAATCCAAAGACACTCCCCTGATATACATACCTAATAACCAACTCTTTATTTTTGGCAAAAATTTCTTCAGGATTTACAACCTTGGGAATTTTTATAATCAGATAACGTCCTTCCTCTCGACCCACCAGATAACTTTTCAGACGGTTGGGATAACCCTGAACCTGAACCTGTAATTCTGTATTAAAATCCATCCGGAAACCTCATATAAACTTAACCCCTGTTTATCGGCCCGCTTTTTCGGTCAAACCGGAAGTACCGAAGCGGCGTTTGAGTTCGGTTTTTATAGCTGATGGGGGAATGTTTTGCTCGGCCATGAGGACCAGGAGGTGGAAGGTTAAATCGGCAAGTTCGTGGATAAGGGCGGGTGGGTCCTGGTTTTTGGCAGCCAGGAGAACTTCACAAGACTCTTCACCGACCTTTTTTAAGACCTGGTCGGTACCCTTTTGCAGCAGAGAAGAGACGTAAGAGTCTGGGCGGGGATGATCGCGGCGTTCGCAGATTACGTTATAGAGTTCGTCGATTATCTGATCTGTAAATTCATTACTCATAATCAATCACGAACCCTGACTCCGCGCTTTCTTAAATAATCTTTGGTTTCGGCGATCGTATATTCACGATAGTGAAAAATAGACGCCGCCAGTGCGGCGCTGGCCGCACCTTTAGTCAGGCCTTCATAGATATGATCGAGGTTGCCGACGCCGCCGGAGGCGATTACCGGAACTTCGACGGCATCGACGATAGTCCGAGTCAATTCAAGATCAAAACCATCCTTGGTGCCGTCTCGATCCATACTCGTTAAAAGGATCTCTCCGGCACCGTATTCAACCATTCGCCGGGCCCATTCGACCACATCGAGACCGGTCGGTTCACGACCGCCATAGATAAAGACTTCCCAACCGTCGCCGGAGGTTCGAGCCTTGGCATCAATGGCAACCACCGTACATTGACTGCCAAAACGATAGGCCGCCTCCTTGACAAATTCGGGACGATGCACAGCTGCCGTATTAATCGAAACCTTGTCGGCCCCGGCATTGAGCAAGGCCCTGATATCTTCAAGTTTTCTCACCCCGCCGCCGACCGTCAACGGGATAAAAACCTGTTCGGCGGTGCGGGCGACAACATCAAGGATAATCGAACGTCGGTCGGATGACGCGGTTATATCGAGAAAAGTAAGCTCATCTGCCCCTTGCTCATCATAGATAGCGGCAACTTCAACCGGATCACCGGCATCCCTTAAACCGACAAAATTAACCCCTTTGACCACCCGGCCATCCTTGACATCGAGACAGGGAATAATTCTTTTGGCTAACATTGCGAGTCACCATTATCTTTTTCCCGGACCCCGGCATCAGCCAGGGTTTGGGCGCTGTTAAGGTCAAGCGTACCTTCATAAAGAGCGCGACCGGTAATCGCGGCGTTGACACCACATTTTTCCAGCGGCAAGAGACCGTTGACATCGGCGATGGTCGCAATCCCGCCGGAAGCGATCACCGGAATCGAGATGGCTTCGGCCAAGACTTTGGTCTCTTCAAGATTGACGCCGGTCTGCATCCCGTCACGCAAAATATCGGTATAGATTATCGCCGCCACCCCGCAATCTTCAAAACCTCGGGCCAGATCAAGCGCCTGCACCCTGGTTTCCGCAGCCCAGCCTCGAGTCGCAACCAGACCTTGACGGGCATCAATCCCGACGCAGATACGACCCGGAAAAGTTTTGGCCGCAATCCGCACCAACTCGGGATTTTCAACCGCCACCGTACCTAAGATGGCTCGGTCAAGTCCGAGCTCAAGATAGGCACTAATCGTTTCGAGGTCGCGTATTCCACCCCCCAACTGACAAGGAATGTCGAGAGCCGCAACAATTTTTTTGATAATTTCACGATTGACCGGCTCCCCGGCAAAAGCGCCGTTTAGATCGACCAGATGCAGATATCTGGCCCCCTGTTTCTGCCAGTTCAGAGCCATCTCAACCGGATCGCTGGAAAAGAGCGTATCATCTTCCATGCGCCCCTGTTTGAGACGCACACAGTTACCATCTTTTAAATCAATTGCCGGAATAATAATCATCTTCTATAACGCTCCTGCTCCCTTAAGACCGGGAAACTGCTCAACTAACTCGGCAATGCCGATATCGGCAAACTCTCTCGCCGTCAACCACTTGCCTCCGCCCCGCATGAAATTTCTTAGGTTGGTAATATCGTCACTTAAAGATTTTTGCGTCTGATCAAAAACCGCATACCAGACCTTGCGCCCACTCCGGGCATCGACCACGGTAATCTCGAAATAGACCGAGGCCGGCCGGCGCACCGACATCGGCCCGCCAATCCGCTCCTGAAAACGGTTAATGGCACCAAAAACGAGAACATCGACCCCCAATCGTCGGCCGATTTCAGACATCGGCACTTGGCCGAGCATCGGTAGCACCCTCGCTGCCGCCTGCGGCTCAATCACCTCATATTTCCCGTAGATGACGATCTCTCGAGCCAACGACTGAGCCAGATCGAAACCGATGCCACTGCTGATCTGGTCGCAGACAATCTGCCCCCCCACCGGCCGACATGAGGGATAGGATTCGACACAGGTCCGGCAATTAGTCACATTGAAAGGCAGGACCGCAACCCGGTAAAACTGAGGAATCGCCTCAAGTTCTTTGACACGCACATCCTTAGTCGCACAGGCGGAAAACAGAAAAAGAGCTATCAGAACAAGCAAAACTATTTTGGCCGGATAAAAACGGGCAAACAGACTCTCCATAATTATTTACCTTTTTCACTTGGTAGCCTGTCCGAAAATGTCTTTTTCCCCCAGCTCTTCGTTATTTTTTGCCAATAATGCTCGGAATACTAGGTGTATACCTGTGCTTATTGGCAAAAAATGCCTCGATCTGAGAAAAAAATCCTATTCTAGGACAACCTCCTAGTACATGAGTGAAGTTTTCAAACTGTCTCGGCTGGGGTCATTTCTTGACACTTGGCGGCCGTAAGGTTCTCGTAAAACCAACGTTTCAACCCGCCATTTGTCAAGATGTGACCCCATTAATGGGGGCGAAGCAAAGTTCAACGCTACCCGCTTTAACTTTAAAGGAAATTGTCAAGTTTTCATTTTAGAGCCGCAAAAGCCCGCAAAATCGCCAAACCCTGCTGCTGGCTCTTTTCCGGATGGAACTGAGTCGCAACCACGTTGTCAAAGGCCACGGCCGAAACAAATTTTCCGCCATAATCGGTCAGCATAGCAACCGTTTGTTGATCTTCCGGTTCAACATAGTATGAGTGCACAAAATAGAAATAGGCTCCATCTTTGACCTCAGCCAAAACCGGCACCGGTTTCCGGATCTGGACGGAATTCCAGCCCATATGCGGGATTTTCAAAAGGCCGCCGGGCCGATCCGGGTCGCTCATAGTCTGAGAAAAAGGTTTAACCACACCCTTAATTACGTCAAGTCCGGGGTGGTGGCCAAACTCTAAACTTTCACTAAAAAGAAGCTGTAAACCCAAACAGATACCAAGGAAAGGTTTGCCCGAGGCGATCGCCTGCAAAACCGGCGTAATCAAAGAAAAGTTCTCAAGGTTGTCCATACAATCTTTAAAAGCCCCGACGCCGGGTAAAATAACCGCCCGGGCATCAGCAATACGCTGGGGACTGCGGGTTATTTCAGCCTCGTAACCAACTTTTTCGATGGCTTTCTGGACACTCCGCAGATTGCCCATACCGTAATCAACAATTGCAATCATCTCTATAGGGTTCCCTTAGTACTTAAAGCCTGACCTTGAAGTTCCGCCAGCGGCGTCCAGGCTCGGCGCAGGGCATGGGCTGTCGCTTTAAAAGCAGCCTCAAAAATATGGTGCTGATTTTTTCCATAGTGGAGATTAAGGTGCAGCGTCAAACCGCCATGCACGGCAAAGGCGCGGAAAAACTCCTCAATCAATTCACTGTCGAGCTCTCCGACTTTGGGTGCGGTCAGAGCCAGATTGAAGACCAGAAAAGGACGTTTGGAGATATCAACCACGGCCCCGCACAAGGCTTCATCCATCGGAATCTGGGCCTCGCCGTAACGAGCGATACCACCCATATCCCCTAAGGCCTGGCTCAAGGCCTGACCCAG
>JAYEMC010000252.1:0-2801 GCA_034717935.1 Pseudomonadota bacterium
CCGAGAATAGGATTTTTTTCTCAGATCAAGGCATGCGAAGAAAATTACCGCAGGCATACATTAAGTATTCCGAGGATAATTTTTTGAGCATAACGCAGATATGGGGAAAAAAGACGTTCTCGGACAGGCTCTTGGATGCGGGGACATAACTCCAGGCGGCGGCTACAAGCCGCTTGCTGATCTGAGCTGTGTCCCCTTCGAAGCCAAAATAACAACCTTACCGCTTTTAACTTACAAAGAGATATTATAATGAAATTTTTAAAAGTTATTGTCTTACTCCTTTTTTCTCTCCTTTTCATCCCTCCGGCGCAAGCCCGCGAAATTGTTGATCTGGCTGGGCGCACGGTTAAGGTGCCGGAGCAGGTTGAACGGATCGTGGCTTTGGGACCGGGAAGTTTGCGCCTGGTGGTTTATCTTCAAGCCACCGGCAGCGTGGTCGGCATTGAAACAGTTGAAACCAAACTTTTACCGCCCTTTTTTCGCCCCTATTCCAGCGTCATCGCTGAGCAGATTGCCCATCTGCCGCAAATCGGCAGCGGCGGCCCCGGCAAACTGCCGAACCTCGAAGCCCTGCTCGCCTGCCGGGCTCAGGTGATCTTCAGCATCGGTCTTGATCTTGGCCAGGTTGAAAACCTCCAGGCCAAAACCGAGATTCCGACGATCATTTTGAGCTATGGCAAACTTGGAGTTTGGCGTGAGGAAGCGCTGCAATCGCTCAGGTTGATGGGCGAGATCCTTAATCGACAAGCCCGCGCCCAAGAGATTGCGCTCTATCTGGAAAAAGCCCAAAAAGAGTTGCACGAGAAAACGGCGGCGGCCCGAAGCGCTTCCCCGACCGTCTATTTCGGCGGCCTCGCTTACAAAGGTATCCGCGGACTGGAAAGTACCGAAGAGGGCTATTTCCCGGGCACACTGGTTAAAGCCCGCAATGTTGCCGGTGGCAACCCGGCCAGAGGACATCTCTTTATCGATAAGGAGAGACTTTTGCAGTGGAATCCTGAAATAATTTTTCTCGACTACAGCAGCAACCATCTGGTCAGTCGAGAGTATCTGGAAAACATAAGTTTTTATCAGCTATTGCAAGCGGTCAAGCAAAAACGGGTCTATTCAGTACTACCCTACAACCAGTACAACACCAACCTTGAAAGCGCCCTGGCCAACGCCTACTACATCGGCAATCAACTCTACCCGAAAAATTTCAACACGAACGCCGTGACCGCCAAAATTGCTGAAATTTTCGATTTTTTTCTCGGCCTGAGAATTGACACGGCAACGCTTCCGGCCTACCAACCATTTTGCGTCAAAAAATTTGCTCTCCGCTAATGACAAAAGCTGAAAACAACTCCACCATTTCCGCCTACCAAAAGCGGCTCCTCTGGCGTAACTGGGGAGGCTTGATACTCCTTTTGAGCTTGTTTTTCCTTTTTCTGCTCTCACTCAAAATCGGCACCTACGAAATATCCTGGTCGATGCTGGTCAACATCTTACGCGGTGATAACAGCGACCCCCTGTTGGCTCATGTCATCCAACAAATCCGTCTGCCTCGGGCTTGTGCGGCCCTGATCGCCGGAGCCGCCCTCGGCTGCGGCGGGGCGGCCATGCAAAATGTTTTACGCAACCCCTTAGCCTCACCGTTTACACTTGGGGTTTCTCAAGGGGCGGCTTGCGGCGCGGCTTTTGCGATCATTGTTTTAGGTGCCGGTCTGCCGACGGCTGAAAGTCTGGCGCCCCCCGCTTTCGCCCCCTATATAATTGTCCTGGCTGCTTTTGGTGGAGCCCTCTTAACCGTCACGGTTCTGACCCTGCTCGCCTTTTTTCGTGATATCAGCCCCGAATCCCTGATTCTGACCGGGGTTGCCTTAAGCGCTTTTTTTGGCGCCGTCACCATGCTTTTACAATATTTCGCCAGCGATATCGAAGTTGCCGGAACCGTCTTCTGGACCTTTGGCGACCTCGGCAAAGCCCGTTGGCGCGATCTTTTTCTCATGCTCGCCCTGCTCTTGCCGACAATTTTCTATCTCTGGCGCCAGAGCTGGAGTTTTAATGCCCTACTTTGGGGCAATGAAACCGCCGCCAGCCTCGGGGTTCAAGTCAACCGACTACGCCTCATAACCCTGATCATCACCGCCCTGTTGGCCGCCGTAACCATCGCTTTCTTAGGTATTATCGGATTCGTCGGCCTTATTGCCCCCCATCTGATGCGCCCTCTGGTCGGACAAGACTACCGCTATTTAATCCCCTATTCGGCCCTCGCTGGTGCCGTCCTGCTGCTTTTTGCCGATCTTGCCGCCAGAATAGTCATGGCTCCGGTCGTCCTGCCGGTCGGCATCCTGACCTCTTTTGCCGGGGCCCCGCTTTTTATCTATTTGATTGCCCGCAACCGGAAGAACCAATCATGACTATTAAAGCCCAAAACATCAGCTTTGCTTACCCCAAAACCGAGGTACTCAAGGATATCTCTTTCGCCCTGCAACCCGGTACTCTGGCGGTTATCATGGGCACCAACGGCTCCGGCAAATCGACCCTTTTAAAAATCATTAACCGGCTTATCGAACCCCAATCCGGAACCATTTTTATTGCCGACGATGATTATCGTAAACTTACCCGCCACGAACTCGCCCGACACTGTGGTTACATGCCGCAAAAATCGGCCGCCGTTCACTGCACGGTTTTCGAAGCCGTCCTCCTCGGCCGCCAGGCCCTCAACCCGGAACGTCTTGAAGCCAAAAAAGGACTGCAACAGGTCGATGAAATCCTTAAGCTGATCCACCTCGACCATCTTTCCGACCGTTTCACTAATG
>JAYEMC010000253.1:0-2787 GCA_034717935.1 Pseudomonadota bacterium
CGGCAGGTCGTTGCCGTCATCCGCGAGACTTGCCAGAGATCTTAAGCGTTGGGCTTCGTAGAGTGAGGCCTCTTCCGGGCTCATTTCAACTTTCAATGTGATTTCGGTTTTAGCCGGCAGCTCTTGTAGAACCTCGCTTTTCAAGCGTCGCAGAATAAAGGGTTGAATCAGTTTTTTGAGGCTTAAATTGGCTTCTTGGTCACGATTTTTTTCGATCGGGAGAGCAAATTTTTCCTGAAACCATTTATAACTGCCGAGTAGACCGGGGTTAAGAAAAGTATAGAGAGTCCATAATTCGCCTAAGTGATTTTCGATCGGCGTGCCGGTGGTGATCAGCTTAAATTCAGCCTTTAACTGCATCGCCGCTTTCGAGCGTTTGGTCTGCATGTTCTTGATCGCCTGGGCTTCATCCAGGACGACGGTCTGCCAGGCTGTTTCCTTGAGTTTTTCCGACTCAATCTGCAATAAGCCATAACTGGTGATAATCAGATCGAAAGGGCCTGCTTCATCCAGCATCTTCCGGCGGTCTCCGGGGCCGAAAAGCCGCGGCTTAAGGGTCGGGGCAAAACGTTTACACTCCTCTTCCCAGTTACCGATAACCGACAAAGGTGCGGCCACCAGGGTGGGGCCGGCCGCGGCCCGGGTCAAAATGACGGCCAAAGCCTGGAGGGTTTTGCCCAGCCCCATATCATCGGCCAGACAGGCCCCGATCCGCCAGTGTGAAAGCTGGGCCAGCCAGTTAAAGCCCTGGATTTGATAATCTCGCAGTTGGGCCTGAAAAGTTGAAGGGATTTTTGGCGTGATGATCTCTTTCAAGCGTTGACCCTGTTCCCGCCAGACTTTGTCGCTGGAGAAATTTTTAATACCGTCGCTTATATCGTTCATCGCCAGCCGGGCCAGCGGGTTAAAACGCAGGTCGTTGCCCTCCGCTTCACTGTAATCGTCAAGTTCTTTAAGACGCCGGCGTAATTTGTTGGTTATAGCAATAAAAGTGTTGTCATCAAGCGGCAGAAAACGACCTTTGGCCTGATCCATGGCCGCCAGAAGTTGTTTAAGGTTGAGGGTCAGTTCATCATCCACATTGAGCTTGCCGGAGGCTTTAAACCAGTCCCGGTCACGTTTGATCTTGAGTGAAAAATTATCGAGAGAGAGCTCGCGGCGAACTTTGAACTTTTCGCCTTGCGGCCATTCGAGAAAAATTTCGCCCTCTTTCAGGCTTTTAAGTTCCAGAAGAAGTTCCAGAGCATCCTGAGGCTCTTCGACCAGCCATTCATGGTCAAGTTCGCCCATGTTCTGCAGGACGGGACACTCGATAATGACTTTTTGCGCCAGTTTACGCTCTTTTTCAAGCTCGCGCCGGGCTTGTACTTTTTCCTGATCGATTTCAGCCATAACTACTCGGCCGCCGACTCCGGGCATAAAACTAGCGCCGCTCTCGTTGAAAGGTTTAACCCGAAAACTTACGCTTAAGCCATCCTGGTAGGGCAGCAGATGAAGATGGGGACGAGGGTCGCCGGCTATCTCCCGGGTATCCCGGTCGCCGCCAAGATCTGACTGAATCGTAACCAGGCCGGAGAGTGAGACTGCAGTCCGGCGGGCCATGGTCTCCGCTTTTTTGGGTAAGATGACGCCTTCGCCGATAACCTGGCTGATTTTTTCATATTCGGGTGTGATTTCAATTACGCGGTAGCGGGTCGGGGTTTCCGCCACGACCATGATATTTTGGTTCTGGTATTTCGGACAGGGCTCCAGGCTTAAAAATATCTGGTCATTATCTTTTTTTTCAATTGTCAATTCAGCTTTTCCGAGAATTAATTCGATCTGAATTTCCGGATTGTTTTCTAAAAAAACCAGAGGGTGGCCGACTAAGGCCGGTAGAGATCGAGATGCATCAAAAATATAGTCGCGGGAGCGATAATAGCCGTAAGTAAAGATTTTTATAGAGCTTATAACAATGCGATCTTGTTCCGTCAGGTAATCCATTTTGCCGGAGTCGTGGTAGAGGGTTTTTAAGGCCGCAGCCCGACCTTTGCTCCAGTTGCCTGCTTTGGTCATTTTCTGAACTCGGGGATAGATATGGCCGGAGTGGTCATCGGAATCGTAAGAAAAATGCCAGAGCAAACGTTCCTGAACGCTATGCTTTTGATTTTGCGGTTCGGTACTTTGGCTGACGGCATCTAATGAGATCAAAACTTTCTCCCATTCCGCTAATGGAGTAACAATATCGACCAGCGAATGGGTTTGCTGTTTTTGGTGGAGTTTTTTGCCGAGTTGTTGGTTGTTCTTTGCTTCATGTCCGAGTTTAGCCAATAGTAACGAGCTCTCGGCAGTCTGCCAGTCGTAGTCGGAAGCTTGCGCTCTCTGTTGAATTTTAACCAGAGAGTCAATGAAATCGTGTGAAAAATCTATACCGAGCCAGTTTAAGACCAAAAAATGGAGAAAAGTTTCGGTAATGGTATAGTTTTTTGTCGGTTGTTTGCAGGTGCTGTGCAGGGGCTCCTGGATAAGGCCGCAGCGTTCTTTGAAGATGTAGAGGAGGCAGTGAAAGATATTTGTATAGCGCAGATTATTATTTTTAATGGTATCATTGATATAGGTGATAGCTTCGGTAAAAAGTTTCTCATCATCACTCTTTAAAAGGGCAATAAGAAATAGGATACTATCATAATTATTGTCCAGGATTTTTTTACGCTGACGATTTTTTTTGCGCTGAAGGCGAAAACTCTCCTGATAAAATTTGATTGCTTGTTCGTTGTTATCCTGAAGCAAAGCGATGCGTCCTTTCAG
>JAYEMC010000254.1:0-2779 GCA_034717935.1 Pseudomonadota bacterium
AAATAGTTTTTGGTTCACTTTCTCAGACCCGGCTTTCGGCGGCGGCCGGTGGGGTTGGTCTGGCTCAGGCTTGTCTTGATACGGTTACTCAGTATGCCATGGAGCGTGAACAGTTCGGTCAGCCGATCGGCAAGTTTCAGATGAATCAATCGATGATCGGAGAGATGGTTGCGGAGATCGCGGCCGCCCGCTTGGTTGTTTACCAAGCTGCCTGGCAGAAAGACCAGGGCCAGTTGACCAATAATGTGGAAGTTGCGGCGGCCAAATTTCTTGCCGGTGAGCTGGCATATAAATGTACTCAGTATGCTATGCGTATTCTCGGAGCCTATGGCTATTCTCCCGAATATCCGGTGGCCAGATATTTCCGCGATGCACCGACCTATGCCATGGTTGAAGGTTCAACCAATATCTGTAAGTTTATCATGGCTCAAGATCAGCTCGGAATTCGCAAGGCCAATCGTTAAAAATTGGCTTTGCCAGTTCACTGGCAAAGTTCCTTGCATTATCGTAGTGTATCTGCTATCTAACTCCCGGCCGTCATTGTTCAAAAAGGAACAATGACGGCCGGTGAAGTGTTATAATGATTTTTCGGTCGTGTACTAAATAGTAACCACAAATTTGAACGTGATTGTTGATAATCACAAGGAGAGTTCCATGAAAAAGTATTTCGCTGAGATGCCTCTGTTCGGAAAAGAACTGCGGGATAAGCAGAAAGAGAAAGCCGCCGATAGTGTCGCTTCGATCAAAGAGGTTATGGATCTTTATGATGCTGAAGTAAAGCGTGTGAAAGATGCTGGTTTTCCAGCTGAGAAGATTAATAAGCGGGGCGCAATGACGGCTTGGCAGCGGCTTGATTATCTGCTCGATCCTGGTACATTTAGGCCGATGAATTCGATTTTCGATCCGGAGGACAATAAAGAAGATAGCACTGGAGTTGTTAATGGTTTGGCGAAGATTAATGGTCGTTGGGTTTCAGTCATTGCTTCCGACAATAAAGTGCTGGCCGGAGCCTGGATTCCGGGTCAGGCCGAACATATCTTTCGGGCTCAGGATATGGCTGAGCAGCTGCGTATTCCCTTGATTTGGGTGTTGCATTGCAGCGGCGTCAAATTGACCGAGCAAGAGAAGGTTTATGCCGGTCGACGTTCCGGTGGACGGGTCTTTTTCCGCCATGCCGAGCTTGCTCAGAAGGGAATTCCGGTAATTGTTGGTATGTACGGTACCAATCCGGCCGGTGGTGGTTATCATGCCATTAGTCCGGCAATTATTTTTGCCCACAAGGACTCCAATATGGCAGTCGGTGGCGGCGGTATCGTTGGAGGTATGAGTCCTAAGGGGCATTTTGACCTTGAGGGTGCGGAAGAGTTGATTGAGAGTACTCGGCATCTCAAAGTGGTACCGCCGGGAAGTACGAAAATTCATCATGATAAAACCGGTTTTATGCGTGAAGTTTTTGAGACCGAAGAGGGCGTTCTCGACGCCATCAAAAAGTGTGTTGCCGGTATGCCGGCCTACGCTCCGGAGACTTTCCGGGTTGCGGAACCGAAAGAGCCCCGTTTCTCCGGCGAAGACCTTAATTATATGGTGCCTTACAATCAGAAATCGACCTATAATATGGATGAGGTCATTTCTCGTTTGGTTGATAACAGCGAACATTCTGAATTCCGTCCCGATTATGGCCCCGGAATCTATTGCGGCCTGGTCAAAATTGATGGTTTTCCGGTTGGAATAGTCGCTAACCGGCAGGGCTTTCTCGGGGCTAACTATCCCGAATATGCCGACTATATGGGGATTGGCGGTAAACTCTATCGCCAGGGTTTGATCAAGATGAGTGATTTTACCACCTATTGTGGACGTGATCGGATTCCGATGGTCTGGCTCCAAGACACCTCTGGTATTGATGTTGGTGATGTCGCTGAAGAAGCTGAAATGTTAGGTTTGGGTATGTCTTTGATGTATTCGATCGAAAGTTCCTTGTTGCCGATGATGACTGTTATCGTGCGTAAAGGAACGGCGGCGGCTCACTACGTAAAATGCGGCCCGCAGGGTAATCGCAATAATGTCTTTACTCTGGGAACCCCGACTACCGAGATTGAGGTTATGCATGGTGAAACCGCCGCTGCCGCCGCATTTTCCCGTCGTCTGGTTAAAGAGAAAGACAAAGGTAATGACCTGCAGCCGACAATTGATAAGATGAATGATTTGGCTCAGCAATATTACGATCAGTCCCGGCCCGCCTATTGTGTGAAAAAGGGTTTTGTTGATGAGGTCGTCGATTTTGCCAAAGTTCGTGATTATATGGTTACCTTCACTCAAGCCGTCTACCAGAATCCGGAATCGATCTGTCCGCATCATCAGATGTTGCTTCCACGCATCATCAAAGGCTAGATGGCGGCGTAAAAAGTCCGATCTCCTGCGTTGTCGTGATTTTTCAGACACTCGACATACTACATGTATAGTCTCGCGCCTGAAAAATCACGACTCCTTGTGTATCGAAATTTTTACTTTGCCATCCCTTTGCTAAAACTGTCTCGGTGTGGGGGCATACCTCCAGGCCGGGCCTTAGCCCGTGACGGGCTGAGCTGTGTCCCCTTCGAAGTGGGCGAAGCAATGTTCGCGTTATTTGCTTTGACTTTATGGTAGGCACCTGAATAGTTAATAAAATATCTTTAAAAAAAAAGACCGGGTCCACTGCAGTGCAACCGGTTTTTTTTTGTTTTAATCCGTTGCCTGTAAAATTCGTCATTGCCAGGGATTGGGAAAATTTGTTATAAGGGAA
>JAYEMC010000255.1:0-2766 GCA_034717935.1 Pseudomonadota bacterium
TGAATGGTTTGGCTTTTTCTGTACTACTTTTGGGTTTTAAGGGATCCCAGAGGGTCCAGAGGGTGACTCCAATCATGAGGACGGCGAGGATGTTTTTAAAGATTTCGTCGCCGAGGACAATTGCGAATTTTGAACCGAGTAACGCTCCGATAACCGCAGGTCCGGTGGCCCAGCGGACATATTTCCAATCAACTACGCCGTGGCGCTGAAAACTCCATGATGCGGTGATATTCTGGCAGAGAATACCGACCCGGTTGGTGCCGTTGGCGACAATCGGCGGCAGGCCCATAAAGATCAGCAGCGGAATTGTTAAAAAGGAGCCGCCGCCGGCGATAACATTCAACGTTCCGGCCACCAGGCCGACGAGAAAAAGCAGAAGATATTGGAGCATGACGGCTAAAAGTCCTCTTTAGTGCCTTACAGTAACTTTTGGGTTGCGGGAGTAATTCCCGCATTAGAAATCTGAATATGTATCTCTTTACCCTTGATATTTCATGGTGTCAATCGTTCATAACTTGTGTTCAATAGTTGGATTAAAACTTTTCCCACCCTTGACATCCAATGCTGCCGTCAATATCTTGGCAAAGAATTACCCGGCATCTGAAAAATGAGCGCTGGAAAAACAAAAATTTTGCGTAAGAAGTGAAGGGAAATGACCCGATATCCCGGGTTGCAATTTCCTGACCGGACAGCACTGAATTTTTAACCTGAATTTTACAATTTAAAAAAAGGAATTTACCGATGAGTAAAGAAACCCTGCAGTTTGAAACCGAGATTCAACAGTTGTTGGATCTGATTATTCACTCCCTCTACTCCCACAAAGAGATTTTCTTGCGGGAACTGGTCTCCAACGCTTCCGATGCCTTGGACAAGCTTGAATTCAAGAGTCAGACCGACCAGAGCCTGCTTAGTGATGACACAGAGTTAAAGATCAGGATAGAGACCGATGCCAAGGAGCGGACGGTCTCGATTATTGATAATGGTATCGGCATGACCCATGATGAACTTGTCGAAAACCTGGGAACCATTGCCAAATCCGGAACCAAGGGTTTTATCGAAGCCCTTTCGGCTAAAGATAAGAATGGTTCGACCATGGATCTTATTGGCCAGTTTGGGGTTGGTTTCTACTCCGGTTTTATGGTTGCTGATCGAGTTGTTCTGACAACCCGGGCTCCGCAGGCTGACAGCGCCTACCGCTGGGAGTCTAAAGGCGACGGCAGCTACACGGTCGAAGAGTGTGATGAAACTAAGCGTGGTACCCGGGTGACGCTTTACTTGAAAGATATTGTCGACGACGATCAGGACTTTACGCAAGAGTGGGTTTTGCGTTCGACAATTAAGAAATATTCCGATTTCGTGACTTATCCGATTCTCATGGATATCGAGCGTCAAGAGACTCCGACTGACGACGAAGGCAAGCCGATTGAAGGGGCCGAACCGGTCAAGAAGGTGACGGAAGAAACCTTGAATTCGATGAAGCCGCTCTGGAACAGACGTAAAAGTGAGGTTTCCGACGAAGAGTACAAGGAGTTTTACAAACACCTCTCTAATGACTGGAATGAGCCGCTCGATATTATTCATCTCAATGCCGAAGGGATTCTCGAATATAATGCTTTGATGTTTATTCCCGGACAGGCACCTTTTGATCTCTTTACACCGGAGAATAAATCGGGCATGCAGCTCTATGTTCGTAATATCTTCATTATGGATAACTGTGAAGATCTGCTGCCCTCATATCTGCGTTTTGTCAAAGGTGTGGTTGATTCAGCTGATATCTCGCTCAATGTCTCTCGTGAAATCCTGCAACATGACCGGATTGTGAGTAAGATCAAAAAGAATCTTGTTAAAAAGATTCTTGAACGGTTGTCGACGATGCTTGACGAAGAGCGTGAAAGATATCTTAAATTTTGGGAAGCTTTTGGTCAGGTCATTAAGGAAGGGCTCCATAATGATTTTGAAAATCGCGAAGCGATCGCCGATCTCCTGCTCTACTCATCGACTGACGGTGATGAGCTGACGACTCTGAAAGATTACCTGGAGCGGATGCCGGAAGCGCAAAAAGATATCTATTTTATTACTGGTGAAGATCGTCAGACCCTGATTGCCTCCCCGCACCTTGAAATGTTTAAAAACAAGGGTTTCGAGGTTCTTCTGATGACCGATCCGGTCGATGAGTGGGTCATTCAGGGGCTCTCCGAATATAAAGGCAAAAATCTTAAATCGGTGACTAAAGGTGATGTCGATCTCCAGAGTGAGGATGAGAAGAAGGAGAACGAAGAGCAAGTCAAGCAGGTTTCCGAAGAGTTCAGCGAACTTTTGAACTATATAAAAACCAGTCTTGATGGCAAAGTCGCTGAGGTTCGGATCTCCCAGCGTTTGGCCGGGAGTCCGGTCTGTCTTGTCGCCGGTGAACACGATATGAGTGCCAGTATGGAGCGCATCTTGAAAGCCGCTAACCAGCCGGTGCCCCCGAGTCAGAGGGTTTTAGAGATTAATGCCGATCATGAGCTTTTGACCCGGATGCGTGAACTTTATCAGAGTCAGGGTGAAAGTGACGATTTGAAAGAGTATGCCGAGTTGCTCTATGATCAGGCTCTGCTCACCGAGGGATCTAAAGTGATCTCTCCCGAACTTTTCTGCAGCCGTTTGACAAAATTGATGTTGAAAGCGGTGGCAGAGTGATTGATTAGAGCGATTAATTAATCTTCGAATAAAAGAATATCCTTAAAAAAAGGGGGAGCAGAGAGATCTGCTCCCCCTTTTTTT
>JAYEMC010000256.1:0-2766 GCA_034717935.1 Pseudomonadota bacterium
TCTCCGACGCTTTCCGATTCGGCCGTTCAGATTCCCGTTCAGAACCACTTCTACTTTTTCTGCGACTCTTACGCCGCCCCTCGGACTGACGATAACTCTCATACTCATAACCCAAACAACACATCAGCCGCCCGCAAATACCGGAAATCTTCATGGGATTCAAAGCCAGATTCTGTTCTTTTGCCATCTTCACGGTAACCGGATCGAAAGTTGAGAGAAAAGTCGCACAACAGAGCTCACGACCGCAAATACCGACTCCACCCAACATCCCGGCCGCATCCCGGATACCAATCTGCCGCATCTCGACCCGAACATGTAATGAATGCGCCATTTCCTTGACCAGTTCACGAAAATCGACCCGGTTTTCAGCCGTAAAATAGAAGATAATCCGATTACCATCATGCATTAATTCGGCCCGCACCAGCTTCATCTTCAAACCGTAAGCTTTGGTCTTTTCGCGACAAACCTTGGCGGCATCCATTTCGCGCTCGGAATTTTCCTTAAGCTTGTCAAAATCATCATCCCGGGCCTTACGTAACACCTTTTTAACACCCTCCTGAGCGACTCCGTCGGGTAGCTCCGCCTGCTCCGGCGGCACCACGACCTGCCCCATATTCACGCCGCGATCGGTTTCAACAATCACCGAATCATTAACCTTAAGGTGCAAAGCCCCAATCTCAAAACAATAAATCCTGCGGGAGCAACGAAAAGATACCCCGGCATAACGTTTAACCATTTAAAAACCTCGAAAACAGATATCAATAACCTGTAGTAATATTCATAAAAAAAGCTTCGAAGGCCAATTTCAGATTGATATTGACCGCTAAATCACGTTCAATGGCCAGCAGCTGCCGGCGTATTGATAAAAGTGGTTGCACACCTAAACCGGCAAAGGCTGTCACCTTATCACTCCATCCGGAGAGGGCCGGAGTCGAGTTCTCAACCCCTTGAGCGCAAAGCATTACATCGTGCAAGAAATTGCGCAAGACAAAAAAAATCACCTCTAAAAAGTCCGCCTGGCTAAGCTCTTCAGCCAGATCAAGAGCTGTTTGCAAACTGTTTCTCGGCAAGCTGGAAAAACGCTCGACAAAATCCCGACTCCAACCCAGATTCTCCGCATCAAGAAAAAAGATGGCCCGTTCCATACTTCCTCCGGACCAGGCTGCAGCCTCCGCAAGATCGGCATGAGCAAACTCGCCTGACGGCTCCAGTTGAGCCAGAATCTGCACAATAGTCGGCCCACTCAAAGAGATAAAGGGAAGCATCAAACAGCGAGAAAGAACGGTCGCCGGCAAAAGGTTGTGACGATGACTGAGCAAAATAAACGAAACTGCAGCACTGGGCTCCTCCAGAGTTTTCAAAAGAGCGTTGGCAGCAGGTTGGTTGAGCAGGTGAGCATCCCTGATAATAATGACCCGACGCTCACCCACAACCGGAGCATAACTTATAAAGTCTTGCAGTTCCCTAATCTGTTCAATCTTGATCTGTCGTTTTTCAGGCTCAACTATCATAAGATCAGGATAGAGCCGACGCCTAACCTGAATGCATGCCGGACAATGACCACAGGCATCCCCCTTTTGCCTTTCGGGACAACTCAAAGCCTGAACCAAAGAGAGAGCGGCCAAATCTTTGCCGACACCTTGCGGCCCAACAAAAAGCAGGGCCTGGGGCACCCTTCCGCTTTCCAGCATAGCAGTGAGACGCTCTTTCACCAACGTTTGTCCCAGAAGATCAGCTAATGGCATATTTTAAGGAAAACTCCTGCCATATATGATTATGAATCATCTCGATTTCCTGATCCGCATCAATCACCCGAAAACGTTCCTTGGCCGCTTCGGCCAAAACCAGAAAACCTTGACGCACCCGCTCATGAAAATCGAGATGACGTTGCTCAAAACGATCCGCCACCCCCTCCGCACCAATTTCCCGGTTGCGCTCCCGGGCTCTGGTCAAACCCACCGGAGCCGGACAATCAAGGACAAAAGTCAATTCCGGCCAATTATCACCAACCACGAGATGATTAAGTTTTTCAATTAAAGAGGATTCAACCCCATCGCGGGCAAAACCCTGATAGACCCAAGTCGAATCAACGTAACGATCAACCAGAACAAGGGCTCCACGCTGCAGAGCCGGAGCAATCACTAAGCGGCGATGCTCACGACGATCGGCCAGATAGAGCAACAGTTCAGTCAGAGCATCGGGACTATAAGCGGGATCTAAGAGAAGTTTCCTCAACTTCGAACCCAGAGGGGTCGCACCCGGCTCACGTGAGACCACAACCTCTTTTCCGGCATCCCGCAAACGCTCGGCCAGCAAAACAATCTGAGTTGATTTACCGCACCCTTCAATCCCCTCGAAAGAAATCAGGGAGCCTATATTGAAAGAAGACGTTACCATTATTGAAGCTTACGCCCCAATTCAACCACAGTTCGACAATAAAGTTGGCTGTGATTATAACTCCAGACCACCTTCTCCTGAGCCTTGCGGTCAAGCCCTGAACGCCAGCCATTAAGCTTAAGGTAGTTGGCAACACTGGCCGCCGCATCCTGAAAATCATAAAGATCGATACGACCGTCACCATTGCCGTCAACAGCGTAGCTCAGACAACTGCTCGGAATAAACTGACAGATACCGAAAGCCCCGGCCCAGGATCCCTTAACCTGGTCGACCTCCAGACGGTCTGCTAAACGTAACAGAGCAACCAACTGCTCATAACCCCAAGTCGATTTTTTCCGGGCTCGGCGTTTAAGCCACTGGTAATCAATT
>JAYEMC010000257.1:0-2758 GCA_034717935.1 Pseudomonadota bacterium
AGCGGCTATCCGGTTAATAATGTCCGTAATTAAACAGGTCATCTCTGCCCTGCAACAATCACCCGTCATTTCAATATCGTGAGCTGTAAGTTCGTCGTTGCTGACGTCGATCTCAACGGTGGTAAATTCTTTGGTGATACAGATGTCAACGTCATCATCAGAGATATCAAGAACGGGAAATTCCTCTTTCCCGTGAATCAACCGTTTACAGATAACAGTATTTTTTTTAGTCGCAAGAATGGCGGCAGCTTTTTCCCGTTTGGTTTTGTTTCTGGTTTTACGCCAGTGTGATTTGGATTTTTTCCTGGTTAACACCGGCTCAACCAGTTCAGGAAAAAATTTAATGACGGCATCACTTAACAGCATATAAACTCCGCAGATTAGATGGGTTATCAACGAGTTGACGGTAGATGTTTAACAGGATATTCGATAATGGCGACAAAATGTGACCTTTGAGTCTGCTGCCCGTATTTTTCAATTGATCGAGGATCTAATCTTGTGCGTCGCAAACTGACGCGATGATCCCGGAGACTGTAGAAAAGGAGGTTTTTATGAATAGACTCAAGAAAGAAATGAAAAGAAAGCACGATGAAGCTCGAAAAGGTCTTTCAAGAGATCAGATTGCAATCCTTGATAAAGAAGATTTGATCAAAGAAAAAATTGAGGAATTGGCCTACAAAATTCATTGTGAAAAATTCCCTGAAGAATATGATTTCATGGGCGATAGCAATGCTGATGCAGAAGATAGGCGCCGAGGTGTCAACCCTATGTGTCAGGAATATATTGAGAAAATCAGAGTTAAAAGAGAGGGATTAGGGGTTTCTCAATTATCAGAGAGTGGTAAGAGTGTTTCAAGAGATACTTTTACGCTGTGTGAAAATGAAGCCAGAAAATTAATAAATAAATAGCATAGAGTTATGTGAAGGTCAGTGCAGATTTCACAACTTCGAAGCAAGATCCTCGGTCCGGCGGGATTCGTTCATAGCCTCGCCTAAAAGGGTATCCCAATCATCCGGTGGATTACCATTATTGAGCATTTTTTTAAAGGTTCTGTAAGCATCTGATTTGCTTTCATATGCCCTTTTTGTTTTTTCGTCGTTGACCCACGCATATACGATCACCTTGCTTCCAAGGTGGAACCTAAAAAAAAGCCTGTATTGCTGAAAGAAAGTAGCCCTGAACCAGTGTTTATGTTCCTCACCAAGGGTCATCCCTTGACGATATTCGGGCGATGCTGGGTTTTGTGGAATAACGGCAAAGGCAAGTTTTTCGATTGCAGCTAAACGCTTTGTTGCATTTTTCTTTGTGTAGCCGATAGGGTCTTTCTCGCGAAGAGACTCAACACGCCCACGCAGTTCCTCTACCTGGTCGAGGAACTGCGAGTGGAAAAATATGTTCCATCCGTCAACTACCAACGGTGCTGATACCGGCAATCTACTCGTCTTCATCTAAGAGAGGGCTGTTAAGGTCGACCTCAACATCTGCTACAAGAGTATGAATTCGATCATAAAGATCGGTGCCGACAGCTTTGACGTGTTGAGGGTTCTGGCTTATATCTTTGGCCAAGAAGGACAAAAAATGCCCAAGTGCAGGGTCTTCCTCATTTTCTTCAACACGGGAGACCACTACTTGTCCATTTGGCTGAACAGAATAGCAAATTCTGTCGCGCTTATGCAGATTAAGAGCTTTCCGCACAGTGTCGGGAATCGTGGTTTGATATCGATCCGTTAAAGTAGATTCGCAAATTAATTTACGCGCTTGCATTATAGCCTCCGTATTGGAAGTGTTATCTTCTAATACGCATGGTAATGCATTTGCATTACCATGTCAAGTCATAATTGTTAGGAGCCTGTCCGAGAATAAGGGCCGAAGCGAAAATCCAGAAGTTTGAGGGCAGATTTTGGCTCGTTTGCAGCCTCATAGCCGTAGCTATGGGGCAAAAAAGGAGCCAAAATATGAGCCAAACAGCTGGGTTTGCAGCCGGCCATTCATTCTCGGACAGGCTCCTGGCACTTTGTAATAAGGTAAAATTCCCAGCAAGATTTCCTGCTCAGGCAAAGAGCCCCCGAAACCTACGAACCAAGGTTAACTCATTACTCTGTTACACGACAAGTTGAGCCTCTCTGTAACAATAATTCAGAATTTTGTCCGAAGTTAAGGTTATACTTGATTTGTGCGCCACATTCTGACGCATTAGCTTGGTTGTTTATAAAAATGGTGGAGGTTTATAGTGGGAAGCAATAAAAGTCATGAAACACTGAAACGACAGTGGTTATTACTCAACCGGATGCCGCATCGTGGCAGAAAAGGAACCAAGTATTTTCAAGAATCCCTTCGGGAAATGGGGCTGGATGTTTCTTTAAGAACTATCCAGCGGGATTTAAAAGAATTGTCCCGGCAGTTTCCATTGGTAAGCGACGAAGAGCGGATCTCTGGGTGGAAATGGTCAGAAGATGCCGCAGTTTTTGATATTCCCGGAATGGATCCCCACGCCGCGCTGGCATTTAAAATGATTGATCTTCATTTGGGGAAAATGTTGCCGGAGAGTTGCCTGAACTTTCTGAAGCCTTACGGTAAACGCGCCGGGGAAGTCTTAAGTCATTTAGAAGATGGTGGCATTGCTAAGTGGCCGAAGAAGATTGCTCGAATATCACGTCACCTGACCTTGGAACCACCAGAGATTGATCGATTGGTTTTAAGTGCTATCTACGATGGGCTCTTACTGGAAAGGCAACTGGAAATTTCCTATTGCAATCGA
>JAYEMC010000258.1:0-965 GCA_034717935.1 Pseudomonadota bacterium
TTGCGTCTCCGACCCGAACACTATGGGACAAACCATATTCCTCAACATAGATTGAAGCACGATGACCTATATTCTCGGACAATGGTAAAACTGAAAAATTGAAAGTCTTTAAAAAATCCAGAATCTCAACATGCTGCAACTTATTTCGAGCATCCTGCAAAAGTTCCATATATGTCTGTACAGAAATTAATCGCTGATTCTCACCTTCAATTTTTTTCGCGGCTTTCAAGTTACCTCTTTGGACAAAAACAGGCACATCCGTATCGAATAACATTAATATCTACCGCCCCTCAACCGATTCACGGTTTCATCCACAGTTTCCACCAACTCCGCATTCATACCAAAAAAAGGATGATTTTCTATTGACATATTATCAATATTAACGATGGGAGTCATTATTGCCTTTGCCCGCCCATGGTACAAAATTGTAACCGATTCATTGCGATCAAGCGCCTGAAGGATATTTTTCATCTTGTATCTCAGATCTACCACGCTTGCCTGCATTGCACCCCCCTTGATTTATGTATAAACTTACTATACATAATAGCACACATTAGCCATTTTGCAACAATATAAAAATCAAACATAAATAATTACGTTACTACGCTGTTCATAAAACGGTTCCAGATTACCTCCCCATGATTCCTGCAGAAGATCAAGATTACCATCATTTTCGAGGGTCTGGCGGAGCGCCGGATCACCGGTCAGAATATCGATGGGAAGTTTTTCGTACTCATACTCGTAAGGCGGAGCGAGCCAGGAAAAATCTCCAGGATAGAGCCTGATAACAGCTTTTAGAAGTGCCAGAGTAAAACGATACGGTGAAAACCTTTTCAAATCGACAACATGAAGCTGAAGGCCGCCGCAAAGTTCACCGAACCACTTGTCAAAAGTCGGCGTAAACCAGGTCGGACGCAGAAATAACCCGCTCGCAGATTGTTGGTCAATTTCGGCTATCAAAGCCC
>JAYEMC010000258.1:975-2753 GCA_034717935.1 Pseudomonadota bacterium
CGGGGATCTATAAAAGGGGCCCCGCACAACTCAAAGGGCAAAGTGGTGCCGCGACCTTCGGAAAGATTGGTACCTTCAAGCAGAACTTGGCCGGGATAGACCAGAGCAGTCTTTAAAGTCGGCATATTGGGTGACGGCAAGACCCAGAAGAGTCCGGTTTTATTAAAATATTCCCGCCTCTTCCAGCCGGTCATCTCAATTATATCAAGTTCGGCGTCGATATCGGTATACCATTGAAAAAAGAGGGCCAATTCGCCAATTGTCAGACCGTGACGCATCGGCAAAGGGTAAAGCCCGACAAAGGAGCTGTAATCAACTCGTGGCAGATTACCTTCAGTCTCATATCCTCCCAGAGGGTTAGGCCGATCAAGAATAACCACCTTTACGCCGGCCTCGGCTGCTGACTGAAGCAATAGATAGAGAGTCCAAATGTAAGTATAGACGCGGCAGCCGACATCAACCAGATCGACAAGAACCAGATCAATCCCGGAAAACATCTCAAGGGTTGGCTGACGTTGCTCTCCATAGAGGCTGTAGACCGGCAAGCCGGAGAGCGGATCGGAAAAATCTTTGGAGGCGATCATATTGGCCTGGCGATCACCATAAAAACCGTGCTGAGGGCTCCAGACCACCTGCACCAATTCGGGAAAAGCCCGACGGATACGTTCCAGGGAAGTTACCCCGCAACTGTCAACAGCAGCCTGATGGGTTAAAAAAGCGGCCCGACAACCCGCAGGCAAAGATTTTTTCGATTCAATAAAAACTTCTAAACCAAGTTTAACCATATATTTTCAACCACTAAAGGCAAAGTCAAAATCAAAAACATGACCACGAAATACACGAAAGACCCGAAAAAAGTCAAAGGCAAAAGCAAAAGCTAGGGGTCAGTCTCTGAGGGGTTTTTTTCGGCCTTTTTTCGTGTCTTTCGTGGTCAAAAAAGATTTTGCCCTCTGACGAGTTCAATTTTATCAAGAAGAGAGCTCCGTAAAAGCCGGATCCGCTCGATTTTATCCTGCAGCAACTCTTTGCTCAAACCACAATTTTGCATGTTTTGACAAAAATCGGCCATCACCGGTTTGGGATCGGCAACCGGTTTAAGATTGCGGCCCCATAAAGCCATATCAAGACCGGCCTTAACTCCCTCAACCATTACTTGAGCCAAAGGCCGGCCGGCGACGGCTGCCATATCAAGATCATCCGAAATCATCAAACCGGAAAAACCCAGCTCAAGCCGGGCAATTTCATTTAAAAAAAAAGGTGAAAAGGGCACTGATCGTGAATCAATTACCGGAAATTTAAGGTGGGCCGCCATCATAATCTTGACGTCAGCGGCAATGGCCGCCGCAAAAGGTATCAGATGAGGAGCCAGATTGGATCTTTCAAGATGAGAAACCGGCAGCATTTTATGGCTATCCTCTACCACCGTACCATGTCCGGGAAAATGTTTAACGCAAGCCGCAATACCACTACATTGTAGACCCTCGATATAAGCTTTAACCTGATCGGCAACCAACTCAGGGTCAGCCCCAAAACAGCGATCACGCAACACCCGGCTGGAGGCTTGAAAAAGATCGGCAACCGGAGCCAGATTGCAATTTATACCAATCTCAAGCAACGCTTTCGCCAGAGCCTGAGCCGTAGTTCGGGTCTTTTCCAGATTTGCCGCCGCGCCCAAAATTGCAGCCCCCGGAAAAACGGGGAAACCCGCCTTAAGCCGAACCACCGGCCCACCCTCTTGATCAATCGCCACAATTAACGGCAAACCACTGTATTTAATT
>JAYEMC010000259.1:0-2687 GCA_034717935.1 Pseudomonadota bacterium
CGCAGATCAGGCAATCCCCAGAGAATTTCGTCATTTAAGCCGTGAACTCTGCTATCAACATCTAGCCCCTCTCTCAGCCTTGGCCACTATAATCGGTGGCGAGCGCATAACCATGACACCAACATTCGACGCAATTCAATTCTCCGATATGAACATCTGAATAAATATTCGGCTAACCACCATAAAGTTACAGCAAATGGAGTCGAACGTCGCTTCGCCCTGCTTCGCACGGGGACAGAATTAAATTCTGTCCCCACATCGAGACAGTTTGAAATCAAAGCCGAATACTTACACAGCTGAGTAGTTACACTATTTTTTGGGATAGAGCGGTGAGATAGACCACAAACGGCGGACAATTGCGCTAAATTTTTCGATAAAGATATCAACCTCGGCCTCGGTACTCCAGCGGCCGAGACTGATGCGAAGTGAACCTTGGGCGAGATCGGAACTTACCCCCATCGCCCTGAGCACCGGCGAACCCTGATGTTCGCCACTGGAACAAGCGGAGCCGGCGGACACCGCGATATCTTCAAGATCAAGATGAGCCAGCAGTGATTCCCCATCGATATAGGGAACACTTAAAGAGATAGTATTAGGAACCCGAAGTCGGCGGTGACCGTGAAATATCAGTTGTTGATCAAGCGCTATCGCTAATCCGACCTCAAGACGATCCCGCAACTTGACCACCCGAAGCCCCTCATCGACCATACCGGCAGTCAAGAGTTGACAAGCAACTCCGAGTCCGGCCATGCCGATAAGATTTTCGGTACCACAGCGCAGGCCGTTTTCCTGGCCGCCGCCATGGAGCAAAGGTTCGAGCTCGACCCCGGAACGCAGCCATAAAGCACCAACTCCTTTAGGAGCATAAACCTTGTGACCGGAGAGAGAGAGCAGATCGACACCCAAAACCTTCACATCAATCTCAACTTTACCTAAAGCCTGAACGGCATCAGTGTGCAGAAGAATACCTCGAGCTTTGGTCAAAGCTGCAATCTCGGCAAGCGGAAAAACTACCCCGGTCTCATTATTGGCAAGCATCAAAGAGACGAGTACGGTATCATCGTTAAAAGCGGCACCAACCTGAGCCGCCGTCAGAGTGCCGTCTTCGGCTACCGGGAGACGTGTAATTTCAGCCCCCAAACTTTCAAGGTAACGACAACTCTCGGTCACCGCCGGATGTTCAACCGCCGAGATAATCACATGCGCTTTACGACCCTGAACAAGATAAGGTAAGACCACCCCTTTCAGGGCCAGATTATCACTCTCTGTACCGCCGGAAGTAAAACAGATCTCTTCGGCCTGGGCCCGCAGAAGAGTCGCCACCTGCTGACGGGAGCGTTTAACAATCTCTGCCGCCGGCCGCCCGAAACAATGACTGCTGGAAGGATTACCGAAATTATCACGGGCGACATTTGCCATCTCTTCAAGAACCAGAGGATCGATTAGAGTGGTTGCATTGTAATCAAAATAGATCTTTTCACTAGCCATTTTTTCTTAAGTCCGTAAACGTAAAAAGGCCGACAAAAACGCCGGCTGATGATAATGATCACAGAATGTGCTCAGATGAAGAAACGTTATAAATCTAACCTCAACTTTCTGACTTTAATTAAGTAGTTGATATTTAATGTAAAACAAACACAAATGTTGTTTGCATTGTGGTTTTTCTCTGCGTCTTGGCGTCTTTGCGAGAGATAAAAAGCGTTTCCTCGCAGAGACGCCAAGACGCAAGGAAAAGCAAAGTAAATTCAGGATCCGAATAAATACTAATAAAGTTGTAAAATCAAGCTGCTACAACAAGTCAGAAAGTTGAGTCTAACTTTGATACATTCGTAAACAGTCACAAGCTCCTAGGAGCCTTGCTTGCCTTGAAGCAGATCGGCCAGAGAGATCGAGCTCAAAAAAGAGCCGATTTTTTCATCCAGTTCCTCCCACATAGGCCGAGTAACGCAACAGGCATTGCGCAAATCGCCGGCAGCACATGCCTCTTCATCATAATTCTCACAACTCTGACAATCAACCGGGTTTATCGACTCCTTGACGACTGACATAATCTCATCAAGATAGATAGCTTCGGGATCACGGGCAAAGAGATAGCCGCCCCCCGGCCCCCGGACACTCTTAACCAGCCCGGAACGGCGCAAATGAACAAAGAGCTGCTCCAGATAGCTGACTGAGATCCCTTCGACTTTACTTATATCCTTGAGCGATATCGGCCCATCATGAGAACTTGAGAGAATCCCCAAAGAGACCATGGCCCTAACTGAATAACGACCTTTAGTAGAAAGCTTCAAAAATTTACCTCCATTGCCCGAGGTGGGCAGACATTAACACAAAGACCGCAGGCACTGCAGCTTTCCGGTGCGAAAAGAACCTTCATCGAAGGCCTTTCAATATAGAGAGCTCCGGTCGGACAAATTGCCGTACAGGCTCCGCAACTGGTACAAATATCTTCATTGCGTTTGACACTTTTTATGATTGATTCAGCCTCGACCCCACTCTCCTTGAGAAAGGTCAAACCTTGCTCTATGAGCACCTCATCACCAATTATCTCAAGAACCAGGTAGCTCTCTTTGCGCGGTAAGATCACGGCCCGTAAGATATTTACCACCAGATCGTAATTCTTGATAAGCTGGTAGACTATCGGTTTATCATAATTATTCTGATTAAAATGAAGAACATAAATTCTC
>JAYEMC010000260.1:0-13076 GCA_034717935.1 Pseudomonadota bacterium
TAGCATCGGACCACAAAGAGTATCGGATTGCCTTAGCCGGCAATCCCAACTCCGGTAAATCGACAATTTTTAACCTTTTGACCGGCAGTCGCCAGAGAATCGGCAACTACCCCGGCGTCACGATTGAAAAAAAAGAGGGGATCTACAGCTATCAGGAACAAAATTACAAAATTGTTGATCTGCCGGGAACCTACTGCCTGACGGCTGCGGCCGGCGATGAGTTTATAGCCCGAGAATTTCTTTTACACGAAAAACCCGACCTGGTCGTCAATATCATCGACGCTTCAACCCTGGAACGAGGTCTGGTTTTGACGGCTGAGCTGATCGAGATGGAACTACCTCTGGTGCTGGTGCTCAACATGGTTGATGTGGCTGAGGAGCAGGGTCTGACTATAGATGCGCAAAAACTTGAAAATCTGCTTTCGATACCGGTTATCACAACCATCGGCCGCCGGGGATGGGGCAAAGAAAAATTGCTTGCGGCAATCGGCGGGAAAAGCAAAAAAAGGTCGACCGATTATTGCCATCCCACTTACAATCACCATATCGAAGCGGAAATCGAAAACCTTATCTCGCTCATGCAAGCACCCCGGCCTCAGGATTTACCCGCGCGCTGGCTCGCAGTCAAGCTCCTGGAAGAGGACGCCAAAGTCATTGAGATGGTCAAAAAATCCTGCCTCTACGGGAACCGCATCGCCAATACTGCGCACCGAGCCCAACTTCGACTCGTTAACTCATTGAACCGAGATCCGGCCCTGGCCGTCATCGAAGAACGTTTTGCTTTCAGCAGCAGCCTCTGTCGCCAAGTCATCACCACCTCAATCTTAAAACGGGTCTTAGTTTCAGAAAAGATTGATCGGGTCATGACCAATCGACTGCTCGGCTTGCCCATCTTCTTTTTGCTCATGTATCTGATCTTCTACCTGACCTTTAGCTGCGGTGCCTGGCCGGCGGGCTGCATCAACTTGGGGATTGCCGAACTTGGAGCAGGTCTCAGTCGAACCCTGAGCGACGGGCCGCTCCGCTCTCTGCTGATTGACGGAATTCTGGCCGGAGTCGGCAACGTTATAACATTTATGCCCAATATTTTTCTCCTCTTTTTCGCTCTGGCCCTGCTCGAAGATACCGGCTATATGGCGCGGGTCGCCTTTCTCATGGATAGAATCATGAAAACTTTTAATTTAAGCGGAAAAAGTTTTATTCCGATGATGGTCGGCCTGGGCTGCTCGGTGCCCGCCATCATGGCCACCCGCACCCTCGAAAATGAAGCTGATCGTCTAACTACGATCATGGTTTTACCACTGATGAGTTGCAGTGCCCGGCTTCCGATCTACACCTTGATTATACCGGCTTTCTTTGCCCCAAACCTGCAAGCCCCGATCTTGATGGCCATCTATCTAACCGGCTTTGGCCTGATGATGTTAAGCGCCCGTTTTCTCCGTCGCCGACTTCGGCCCGAAGGCGGGTCTCCCTTAATTATGGAGTTACCACCTTATCGCCTGCCGACCCCGCAGGGTCTTTTTATCCACATGTGGGAAAGAGAACGGCTCTATCTCAAAAAAGCGGGCCTTTTAATCTTTACCCTTTCAATTATTTTTTGGGCTTTGACCAGCTATCCCAAGGCCCCGACGGCCGAACTCGCCCAACTACCAAATCCGGTCGAACGGCGTGAAGCGGCGATCTCGTACAGCGCCGCCGGCCGTCTCGGACATGCTTTAGAGCCACTACTCAAACCTTTGGGATTCGATTGGCGTATCGGTACCGCCCTGATCGGGGCCTGCGCCGCCAAAGAGATGTTTGTCGCCCAGATGGGCATTGTCTTCACGAATTCGAGCCCGGCCGCTGAAACGGGCACAACTTTGGGACAAACCCTGCGCCGCCACTACTGCCCGCTTACCGGTTTATCTATTATTTTGTTTAATTTGATCAGCCTGCCCTGCCTCGCGACCCTGGCGGCGACCCGCCAGGAGACCAATTCATGGCGCTGGCCGCTATTACAATTTATCGGCCTGACCCTGCTGGCCTGGCTGGTCACCTTTTTCGTCTATCAAACCAGCCTCATGCTAAACACGCTGTTCGGCAGAGTCTAGATATAAGGACGCTGTTCGAGAAACATCTTAACGTCATTTCAGTTTACACCAAACATGACATCTACGGAGGATCTAATGGAACTTATCATCGTCGGTCTCATCGTTATCCTTGCGCTGTTCTCTATCGGCCGACACGTTTACAACTCGGCCCAGTCAGCCCACTGTGGTAACAGCGGAGATGCCTGCGGCGGTTGCAGTAACAGCAATGAGCAAAACTTTTTATATACCACGAAGAGCACGAAGAAAAACTGCGATAAATAATCCTCAAGCTGTCTCAATACGGGGACAGGGTTTAACGAGGCGACCGGCAACCAATAAAATCTGTAGTGTCCAGGTGTACAACCAAGCAACATCCTTCGGTAGCCTGTCCCCCTCGAATAAATGACTGCCAGGTTGTTCGCCGATAGGTGAACGTTCTGATGCAGGAATTTAAACGGAACGAGTGGGCGAAGCAATGTTCGCTACTAATTACTGCATCTTTAATGGTGGACAGCTGAATAGTTCTATTTTTTTGCCCCTAAAGTTAGCCGTAATTAACATATTGCCACAACATGAAATAAAGAAAAAGGATTTTACCATGCAGTGTTTAAAAGAGTATCAAGCCACCGATTTTCACAAAATCGGGCACCAGTTTCTGATGATCACCAAAGAGTGGGAGTGCCTGCGCTTTGACCAGGATGAAAAAATTATTGAACGAAAAAAGATGGCCCCGGATGATCTCTTCAAATTTAAACTCCTCTACCATCTTGCAGCCACCATGACCGGCATCAAACCGATAACCATCATGCGTTTCAAAGCCCCTCAACCCGCATTTAAAGAGTGCTCAAACTGCACTCGACAGTGGCAGGAGATAAGAAAACATTTTCTCGGCCAACAGACCTTGGGTATGCGTCTTTTAGATTGCAACCAACGGGGAGAGAGCCTGATTTTTTTTCATCATGAAGCCTGTCGGCGGCTCCTCTTAATGCCCCGGGTCAAGGCTTTTCTCCGCGAACAAGGATTCGGCTATGGCTCCGAGACAATCAATAATCCGGAACGTTTTATCGATTATTGCCTTAAAGAGCAGCAACAAAATGGTTCTCTGCCGGTGGAGATGGGACTGTTCATGGGTATCCCCCTAAAAGATGTCAGAGGCTACATCAAGGCCGATAAAAAGAATCATATCATGACCGCCGGCTGGCGCATCTACGAAGAATTATACCCCTCCCTGGCCCTAGTCAACCTCTACCGGCGCCTGCGCCAATACGCGGTTCGAGCATATTTTAAACAGACTTTCGAGGAGATCACCGAACGGCTGGGCCAAAGCCGGCTGATCAATCGAATCGAACTGTTGGCAAGCTGACAAACAACTTTTCACCCTTCCAAGAAGGAAACACCACATCTATCCCATTAACCTACTGGAAAAGGAGTCAACATGTCTATACTGATTATCGGGGCCGACCGCATCAAAGCGATCAAACCTAAATTGGAACAACTCGGAGCAACCCGCATAACCCATTGGAGTGCGAGAAACCGCAATAGCAATCATGCCGCTTTATCGATGGTTTACGGCTCGTTTCTAAAGAGATATCCGTTATCCGGAGCTAAAAAACAACTTGACAATATCTTTGCTCCCACGTATAGAAGCCGCCTTGTAATTATTTGTTTTACACTCCTAATAATAGTCAGAAAAAAAACCGAACTTTAAACGAACTTTTTAACGTCAGTGAGGTAGAAATGGTTCTCAGTACAGCAGGATGCGACAAAAGTTTAAGATTATTAAATATTAACGCCGGCCATGGCTTACAATCACGGCTTGCGGCAATGGGTCTGGTGCCTGGAGTGGAGTTTGAAGTGATCAGCAACCACTCACAGGGCCCGCTGGTTCTAGCAATCGAAGAAAGCCGGATCATATTGGGCCGAGGTATGGCGGAAAAGGTTGTAGTCAGCTAAAAAATTTTTGCCGCCAATGTTTGGAAAGACTAACATTGCATTAATTAACCAGCAAAAGGAAGATATGACTCTCAGCGAATTAACTCCGGGTTTAAGTTGTAAAATTAAAAAAATCAGGGTGCGGGGCCTGGTCGGTCAGCGGTTGCTCGACATGGGCCTGTTTCCTGGTACGATTGTTTCGGTGGTACGCAACGCCCCCCTGGTCGACCCCATCGAACTCAAGGTCGATGACCAGTATCTCTCGATCCGGCATCTCGAAGCCCGGGGTATCGAGGTTGACCTCCTATGAGCGCTAGAGCCCAGATTGCCCTGGCCGGCCAACCGAACACCGGTAAATCGACAATTTTTAACCTGCTCACCGGAACCCGGCAATTTGTAGCCAACTATCCTGGGGTTACGGTTGAGAAAAAGAGCGGTTATTTTAAACATCAGGAGCAGGAAATCGAGTTAGTCGATCTGCCCGGCACCTACAGCATGACCTCATTCTCGCTTGAGGAGCGGGTCGCCCGGGATTTCCTGCTTGAAGAAAAACCTAAGCTAACCATCAATGTCGTTGACGCCGCCAACTTAAAGCGCAACCTCTATCTCACATTCCAACTTCTGGAGATGGGGCTCCCCATGCTACTCATCCTCAATATGATGGATGTCGTTAAAAAACACGAAGCCGAGATCAACCTGGAAGAGCTCAGCCGCCAACTTGGAATCCCGGTGGTCGCCGCTATCGGCAGTAAAGGCCGCGGTAAAGAGGATATCCTTAGCACTGTCAGTAGCGAGAACAACCCGGCTAATACTTTTAGAATCGATTATGGCCCGCTCGAAAGCTATATTGAAAAAATCGAAAAAAGCCTGTCGACGGCAACCGCTCTCACAACTTTTTGCTCACCTCGCTGGCTTGCGGTTAAACTTCTCGAAGGTGACGATGGTGCCCTGGATATACTCAAGCAATTTCACCCTCTGGCCTCAGCTTTAGAGATTGAAATCGAAGAGTACCGCCAACGTATTGAAGCGGATGAGGATGAAACCCCGGAAGGCTTTATCGCCATCCAGCGCCATCTGCGAGCCAACCGCATTGACCGGGCGGCCGTACGCCGAAAAACAGTTGCAAAAAAGCGCGAGTCCCTGACCAATCGCATTGATAAAATCGCCTGTCACCGCTACTTTGGCCCGCTCATGCTTTCAGGCATTGTCTATCTGCTCTATGAGTTAGCCATTGTTCAGGGCTACAATCTCACCAACTACACTTGGCCGCTGCTGGCCAAATTCCGTCAAATCGTCGACCAGATGCTACCCGCTTCCGGTTTTATTGATGAATCACATCTGCGCGGCTTAGCCCTCTGGATTGTCGACAGCGTAAATGGTCTGCTCAATTATGTCCCGATCTTTTTTATCCTTTTCGCCCTCATCGCAGTTATCGAAGATGTCGGCTACATGCCGAGGATGGCCTTTATTTTAGATCGGGTTTTTCGCCGTTTTGGGCTTCACGGCCAATCGACCTTGCCCCTTATTTTAAGCGGAGTCATTGTCGGCGGCTGCTGTGTGCCCGGGGTTATGGCCTGCAAAGGTATCGCCGACGAAAAAGCCCGCTTTGCCACGATTTTAATCTCCCCCCTGATGAATTGCCTGGCTAAAACCCCCTTTTACCTGCTTTTAATCGGCATCTATTTCCCCGAGCATAAAACTATCGCCTTTCTTTTTATCTCAACCATAACCATCTTCATCGCCTTGCCGGTCGCCAAGGTCTTGACCCTGACGGTTTTAAAAGGCAAAGAGAGCGCTCCCTTTGTCATGGAGATGCCGCACTATCATCTCCCGACTTTTCGCGGGGTTCTGCTGAGAGCCTGTGAGAGGGTCTGGCTCTATGTCAAAAAAATCACCTCAATCGTCGTCGCGGTAGCTATTGTTGTCTATATTCTTCTGCAATTTCCCGGATTAAGCCCTGAACGTGAAATTCATTTTCAAAATGAAGTCAAACAGGCCTTAACAAAATTCCGGACTCAAGTTGAAAACCAAGGGTATGCCGAGCAACTACCGAAGGCCCAGTACCTTGCTCTAATGCAGTACTGGAAAGACTACAAAAGTGCCACGGTCGCAACCGGCGGCAACAAAGAACGAAAAAGAACCATCAGCCAGGAATTTAAAGAGAAAAACCCGCTCTATTACGGATTTCTAAAGCCCCAAGGTGACAAAAATGCGAAAAAGATAAACCGGGGCGTGCGCAAACTCCTCTCAACCCAAAAACGCCTCCGTCGCGAGATCAAACAGGATAAGATCTCCAACAGTTTTCTCGGGCGCGTCGGGCGGGCGCTGGAACCGGCGACCCAGTGGGCCGGCTTTAACTGGCGCATCAACGTCGCCCTCTTAAGCTGTCTCGCGGCCAAAGAGAGTGCCGTCGCCACCTTGGGAGCGCTCTACGAACCCCCGGAAACCGGCACTGCGGTCGATAATACTCTGGAAAAAAGGATGGCTGATGTCGAAAGCGGCATGACGGCTCTGCACGCCTTGGCGATTATCCTTTTCATGGCCCTCTATCCACCCTGCTTGGCGACCATGATTATGATCAAATTACAGACCGGTTCTTGGAAATGGATGTTCTTTTCGTTGTTTATTCCCATAATCATGGGGGTTGTAATCTCGACTCTCATCTTTAGCGGAGGCTCAGCCTTAGGCCTTAACGGCTGGCAGGCGATGGCGATCTTCTATGTTCTCGCCGTATGCATAACCCTGCTTACGGCCATGATTAAAGATCACGAAATTCCGGATTATATGCGCTGAAACAGGAAATTCAAAAGTTAAGTTACAGAGGATAGCGGCGAACTTTGCTTCGCCCACATAAATGGGGTCAAAGCTGGGGTGCTGGCGCACCTTATGCCAGCAATGACCCCAATCCCGGCAGTTTGTTGCCGTAAAACTTAGGATTAGCGAACCATCATTGTGATGGCAAATAAATTTCAAACTCAAATAAACAAGAAGGAGGAGGGAAAAAGATGAGGAAAAGAACAAGATTGTTTACCCTGGCAGCCCTGCTGGCGCTGCTGATTGCAAGCTCGGCCCTGGCCCACACCCCGTTATGTACCTGTTTTGATAACGGGGATGGCACCATCACCTGTGAAGGAGGTTTCTCCGATGGCTCTTCGGCCGCCGGGATTACGATGCGGATTTTGGACAAGAACGATAAACCCTTAATTGAAAGTAAGATGAACGCCGACAGTGAGTTTACGTTCGACAAACCCAGCGGCGATTACAAGGTTCAATTTGATGCGGGCCCAGGCCACGAAATCGAGATTGAGGGCAGTGAAATCACCGAATAGATCACTTTTTACAATTAAAAAACAACCCTTAAAAAGAGGAAAAGATGATGAAAAAATTAGTTTTGTTGGCAACGTTACTGCTGGCTCTTGCGCTTGCAACACCGGGCCTGGCCCATTTTCAGATGCTCTACACGCCCGATTGTGCTTTGAGCAAGAGTCAGAAACTTGATTTCAAACTGGTCTTCACCCACCCTTTTGAAGCCGGCCATACAATGGATATGGGCACCCCCGAACGTTTCTTTGTCGTCCACAAAAAGAAACGCACCAACCTGCTGGACAAGCTCAAATCGATCACCTGGACAAGCCTGAGCAATCAAGGGAAAGCCTATGAATTAACTAACTATCGTCTGAAAGGTATGGGCGATTTTGTTTTCTGCCTGGTTCCGACGCCCTATCTGGAAAGTTCGGAAGACATCTATATCCAGCAGTGCACCAAGATGATCGTTAATGTCGCCGGGGCTCCGACCGACTGGGATGCCGAGATCGGCCTGCCCGCCGAAATTGTTCCTTTAGCCAAGCCCTACGCCCAGTGGACCGGCAATGTCTTTCAGGGGATCGTCAAAAGCGCCGGTGAGCCGGTTCCTTTTGCAGAAATTGAAGTCGAATACATGAATCACACGCCGGATATGGCCGGTAACCGGTTTGCAACAAAAGCCCAAGTTGAAGCCCCGCAGGACTCTTTTGTTACTTTGAGCATCAAGGCCGATGCCAACGGCACTTTCACATTCGCGATGCCGAAAGCCGGATGGTGGGGTTTTTGCGCTTTAGGTGTCGGCCCGGAGACCAAACATCAGGGCAAAGAGATCTCACAGGATGCCGTAATCTGGGTTAAAACCGTTGACAGTGGCAAAGTTCGTCTATCGGGCCGCCAACACAAATAATTTATTAGCAAAAAGGAAATAACACAATGAAACGACATATGATTCTACCATTACTTTTAATCAGCCTGCTTTTTTTTGCACCTTCGGCCTTTGCCGACGATATGCAAAGCATGCGGCAGCAAATTGAACTCTTACAGCAACAGCTCAACGACCTGCAAAGGCAGTTAAGCGGCCAGCGTCAGGATATCCAATCGAACGTCCAGCGCCTCAGCGGCCATAAAAGAGACCTTGAACGAAATCGTACCCACTTGCAAAAACAAGAAAAAATAATCGAAGAGACCCGTGATGAGCAAAAGGATCTCACCCACTTCAGCGACGGCCTGAAACTGCTGAACGAACATGTTAAACTCAGCGGTCTGGTCGAAGTCGAAGCCTGTTACAACAAAGACTTTGACGACAACGACCAGAGCGATATTGTACTCGCGACTGTGGCCTTGGATGTCGACATCGATCTGCACAAATACGTCAAAGCCCATATCCTCTTCCTCTGGGAGGAGGATGACACCGAACCGGTTGATCTTGATGAAGGTTATATCTATCTCGGCAACACCGAATATTTCCCCCTTTATGTCCAAGCCGGAAAACTCTATGTACCGTTCGGCAATTTTGAGAGTAATATGATTTCCGATCCCTTGCCCCTGGAGCTGGGTGAAACCCGGGAGAGCACCGTTGTTTTAGGAATGGATTTCAAGGGTCTCTACGCCGGAGCCTATGCCTTTAACGGTGACATCGATAAACGCGGTGATGATGACGAGATCAAATGCTACGGTTTTAATACGGGTTACGCCTTTGAAAACGATACTTTCGGCTTAGATATAGGCATGGACTGGATAAACAGTATTGCCGATTCCGATACTCTGGGCGACGTTCTGCCGGGGCAGATCAAGAGCTATGTCAGCGGCTTCACGGCCCACGCCGTTTTTTCCTGGCAAGGCCTGACCTTAATCGGCGAATATCTTTGTGCAACTGATGACTTCAAGGCAAATGAGCTAGAATTTAAGGGCAAAGGCGCCCAACCGGAAGCCTGGAATATCGAATTAGGTTATATATTTGAGATCTCCGGCCATGAAACGGTTGTCGCCATGGCCTACCAGGGCAGCGACGAAGCTCTGGCCCTCGAGCTACCTGAAGAGCGTTTTCTGGGCACCATTGGCGTCGGCCTGATTGACGGACTGTCGTTAGCTTTGGAGTACGCTCACGATGAAGATTATGGCAAGAAGGATGGCGGCACCGGCGACAATGCCGATACGGTTACATTGCAGATGGCATTAGAATTTTAAACAAAAAAAGGTCAAGGAGGGTAGCAACCCTCCTTGACCTTAAGTCTTGTAAAAACCAACTATGGCTATGTAAAAATTTCGATAGACGCCCCGCAGGAAGTGCCCTTGGAGTGCAAGATGTTGTGTTTTTTCAGGCGCAAGACCATACACTTAATATGTCGAGTGTCTGTAAAACCACAACAACGCAGGATATCGGAACTTTTTACGACGCCATTACCCTTCGGAAATAGCATCACACGGACAAGCTTCCATACAGGAACCACAATCAATACACGCATCAGTTATCGTATAGAAATCATCGCCTTCAGTAATAGCATCTTCGGGACACTCTTCCAAACAAGAACCACAAGCCGTACACTCTTCGGGATCAATTTTGTACATTTCATTCACCTCTTTATAAAGTTGTTAAAAAGATCTGTTTTTCCATTACCTTGATTCACCATATAGCACCAAATTTTCAGATCGTCAATATTTTATCAATCAAAACAACAATTTATACATAGTCTCAAATTGTCGCCAAAAGCCTTGAAATGAATAAGGAAATTGCCACAGAACACCTGACCGCCTATCTCATAAACCATAAAAAAAATATCGCTATGAAACATTTTGCTGATGAGATACTCTGCCCGACATGGTTTTAGCGGGCAATAAAAAGTTTTTAGCAACATAATTTTAATAATGCAATATGCCTATAAGTTTCATTTAACAACTTGATTTAAATAAAAAAAAATGCTAACCACCCACATTACTATATAGTGGTGCAACAAATGAAACACCTTTTGGATTTCCGGCATAGTCGGATTTGATCACTTGAATTATCTTACTTGTTAAGGATGTAAGAATGCAATGTGAAGTCGACAACAAAAACCGTAATAACAAACAGTCCTACCAAATTTACAACAAGACGCTTTCAGAACCTGACGAAGCAACATTGATTGTAAACCCAGCGCCAAAACCCATCAGGCTGCTGATTGTAGACGATTCCCGACTGATTCGCACGGCAATCAGGAAAATATTTGATCTCGACGCACAAGTTAAAATCGTAGGTGAAGCCGCCAACGGGAATGAAGCTTTAGCCATAATCCCCAAATTGAAACCGGATGTTATCACCTTAGATATCAACATGCCGAAGATGGACGGCTTATTAACCTTAAAACATATTATGATCAAGCACCCGACAGCGACGGTCATGGTCAGCTCATTAACCAAAGAAGGGGCAACTAAAACCTTTGATGCTTTAAGGTTCGGAGCTATCGACTTCATTGCCAAACCGTCTCAACTGGAAGGTAAAGGCTTTAAAACCCAGCAACAAAACATCCTCGAAAAAATTAAACTTGCAGCAGCCGTCCAGATGGAAAATATACGCCTATCTCGAACCCGGATAAACGCTCCGACCAATAACAACTCGACCCAAACTGAGATTGACCGTTGCGTAGTTTTCGGAGCCTCCGAAGGCGGCTATGGTGCCATGCTGAAAATCATCCCCAGGCTTAAACCGGATTTGCCGGCGGCTTATATCGGAATTATTTATGCTGCTCCGGCCTATGTCGATGCTTTTGCCAACTATTTAAACCGCCACAGTGTGATTAATGTAAAACGTGCCATAGAAGGCATAACTTTGCAAAGCGGCACCTGTTATCTGGCTACGGGATATGAATATATAACGGCAGTCAAAATGAATAAAAAACTAGCGCTGAGAGTCCACCCATCACCATTTCCCGAGCGGCGCGGCACGATCAATATATTAATGCTGTCACTCTCGGAAATCATGTCGAACAAGACGATGGGGGTCATCTTGTCGGGACAGGATCAAGATGGGGCCGAAGGCGTTGCGGAGATCGCTCGCGTAGGCGGAGATGTCATTATCCAGAGCCCGCAAACCTGCCTGTTTAAAGAGATGGCCCAAACCGCTATCCGGATGTGTAACTCAGGAAAAATTGTAGCAGATATAAATATCGCTAATGCGATTGAGGATTATTTCAATAAAACCTTAAAGAGAGAGGATGACAGCCATGTTGAAAAATCTTAAGCTCAGGGAAAAGTTTATGATTCCCGGCGCCCTGATGACGCTTATACCGCTCCTGGCGGTGGGTTACATCGTTAACGACCAAAACAGGACCGGAATCCAAGTGGCGACTCAGGAAAGTATCAAGCTCGCCAAAACCGATCTGGATCATATAGCTGAAGGGGTCTATAGTATGTGCGTGACCCAAAATGATCTGCTCCAGAAAAATCTACAGAACAATATGGTGGTTGCGCAGAAACTCATCAACGATAATGGCGGCCTGCGAATTACCAGTGAAAAAGTAAGCTGGAATGTTGTTAACCAGACAACTCAATCGGGTTCGTCGGTTGAATTACCCAAAATGTTGGTCGGTAATTCCTGGCTGGGACAAGCAAAAAATCCAAGTACGGAAGTTCCAATAGTCGACGAGTTGCAAAATCTTCTGGGCAACTCGGCCTGCACCATTTTTCAACGAATGAATGCTAAGGGAGACATGGTTCGTATCGCCACAAATGTACTCCAAAAAGATGGTTTAAGAGAGATCGGAAGTTACATTCCTGCAACACTCTCCGACGGAACACTCAACTCGGCAATTAAAACAATTCTTGGCGGACAGACCTCTACCGGCCGAATCAAGGTAGTAAATAAATTTTATCTCACCATAAATAAGCCGATTTTCGATAGCCGTAATCAGGTTATAGGGATGCTCGAACTCGGCACTCCTCTTGAAAGCGTAAAAAGTTTTCGCAAAGCGATCTATAATATTAAAATCGGGACAACCGGTTACTTGTGGGTCTTAAACAGCCAGGGCCACTATGTAATTTCTAAAGATGGACTTCGTGATGGAGCTGATATCTCGCAAGCTAAAGATACTAGCGGAAGACTATTTGTTAAGGCACTGGTTGACACCGGTAAGGCCCAGAAACCGGGCGGCATCGGCGAGGAACGTTATCCCTGGAGGAACAAAGGTGAAACCAAAGACCGCATGAAGATTGCCCGGGTTATGTATTTTGCCCCTTGGGACTGGGTCATCGGTGCCGGCTCTTATGAAGATGAGTTTTTGGCCTCTGCCACCAAGCTCGGAGATCTAAACAGAAAGAACCAGACCTTCTTCTGGATTATCCTTGGCGCGACATCGGCAATCGGTACCCTCATCTGGCTTTTGATTGCTCGTGGTATAGCCAACCCCATTCGCAGCATTGCGAGTTCAATTAATACTTCAGCCCAGAACCACGATTTGACCGTTGTCATTCCGGCTGACAGTAATGATGAAGTTGGCCTCATGGCCGGGGAATTCAACCGCATGATGAAAGTGCTGAATGAGTCTTTTCGAATGGTTAATAAGTCTTCGCAAAACGTGGCCAACTATTCGAGCAACGTTAACCAGCGAGCCAGCGCCAATCAGCAGCGGGCCGAGAATCAGGCCGCACAGATGCAAATCGTGCAACAGACAGTGGAAGATATGCGCTCTACGGCCCAGGAAGTTGCCAGCCTGGCGGAATCCCAAAGTACGGCGGCAACAACCTCGAGCAGCAAAATTGAACATCTGGTAGAGAGCATGCAAACGATTACGGATGCCT
>JAYEMC010000261.1:0-2680 GCA_034717935.1 Pseudomonadota bacterium
CATGCATTCAGACCAGATGGAAGATATCAACTCAATCGAGGCCGGCTATATCGGCGCCCTGTTCGGCATCGACTGCGCCTCGGGAGACACCTTTGCCGACCCTAAGTTAAACTATTCGATGACTTCAATGTTTGTCCCCAACCCGGTCATCTCATTGGCGATCATCCCCAAAGACAACAAGGCTCAGATCAACATGTCCAAGGCCTTGAACCGGTTCTCCAAAGAGGATCCGACTTTCCGTACATTTGTTGATGATGAAACCAACGAGACCATTATTGAAGGCATGGGTGAATTGCACCTGGAAGTCTATGTTGAACGCATGCGCCGCGAATACAGTGCCGAAGTAAGCACCGGTCAACCCCGAGTCGCCTACCGCGAAACCATTACCAAGCGAGCCGATTTCAACTACACCCACAAAAAACAGACTGGTGGTTCCGGCCAGTACGGCCGCGTTGCCGGTTATATGGAACCTTACAGTGAAGGTGAATTTGAATTTATCAATAAGATTACGGGTGGCTCGATCCCGACCCAGTTTATCTCATCCTGTGAAAAAGGCTTCAAAGCCGGCCTTACAAAAGGTGCCTTGATGGAATTTCCGGTTACCGGAATTCGGGTCGAGATCAACGATGGTGCGTCCCATTCGGTCGACTCCTCGGAGATGGCGTTCCAGGCCGCAGCTCGCGGGGCTTTTCAAGAAGCCTACAAAAAAGCCAAACCGGTTATCCATGAACCGATCATGAAAGTGGTTATCGAAACCCCGACCGAATTCCAGGGTACGGTAATGGGAACTATCAACCAGCGTCGCGGAACAATCCTCGGAGCACAGGAAGAGGGCCCCATGTGTGTTGTCGAAAGCCAGGTTCCGCTAGCCGAGATGTTTGGCTACTCTACCATTTTACGCTCCAGTACGCAGGGCAAAGCTCAGTTTACAATGGAGTTCGCCAACTACCGTCAGGTGCCGCAGAGTATCACCGAAGAGCTCCAGAAGAAAAAGGCTGAAGAGGGCAAAGGCGCCGCTTAATGAATGTGCAAAATCGAACCGCCCAGGTAATCTACCTTAGAGAGAGGAATTTTATAATGTTAAAAAAAGATTTAATGATGCGTAACCCCTTACGCTCAGTCAGTGACGAAAATGGTTACATCCTGCCCGAAGGCGGTTTAGGAGCCGTTGTGGCCCGGGCCGGAGTCGGCAAAACCGCCCTGTTGGTACAGCTCGCCTTGAACTCACTCCTCAAAGGTGATAACGCCCTTCATATCAGCCTCGGAGACCCGGTAAGAAAGGTCAGCCTCTGGTATAAAGAGGTATTCAACAATATCGGCGTTCAGTACAAAATCGACAAAATCGATGACCTCTGGAACGAACTCCTCCCCCAGCGCTTTATTATGACCTTTAATATCGACGGTTTCAGCGTACCGCGCCTTGATGAACGCCTGACCGAGCTGGCTGATCAGGACATTTTCCACCCCCAGATGATCTTAATTGATGGCCTGCCTTTCAATGATCAAATAAAACGCACCGATCTCCATGCCTTGAAAGAGCTCTCTGAAAAATTTAAATCACACATCTGGTTTACGGTTCGCAGCCATCGCCACGAAGAGCCTGACAACGATGGCATGCCGGTTCAAATAACGGAGTTCGCTGACCTTCTTGATGTTGTGATTAAACTTGAACCCCAGGACAATGAAATAAAACTCAATGTCTTAAAGGGCAGTGGCGCCATCTCGGCCCAAGATCTCGCACTTGACCCGGCCACCATGCTGATCAAGGAGTAGTTTAAAGAATTATTTTGGCAGCTGTTGACTATCGACCAAAAAAGACGGATTTATATCCGTCTTTTTTGCGTTATGCACTCTTATTTTATTAAGGACTCACTTAAAAGATAAATTTTTCCTTGAATTCCGCCCCTAAATATGGCAGGCTTAACCCCAGTCTATAAATTTAATCCGTCACCCGTTTTTTACAACCTGGAGTTATCATCATGAGACGAGTCGCCGACATCATGACCCGTGATATATTCCCCTTAAAATCCAATCAAACCCTCAATGTTGTCCGTTTGCTCATGCGCACTGTGAAAGTCCGCCATGTCCCGATACTGGATGATGATGAGCGGTTTGTCGGGCTCTTAAGCCATCGCGACCTCCTGGCTTACTCAATTTCAAAGTTGGCTGACATCGACCCCCTGGAGCAGAGTGAACTTGATCGCCACATCCCGATCAAAGATGTTATGCGCACCGATATTTCGACAACCACGGCCACAACTGATCTCAAGGAGGCAATCAGCAGCATGCTGAAGAATAAATTCGGCTGCCTGCCGGTAATTAATGAACAACGTCACCTAGTCGGTATTATAACGGATGAGGATGTCATCAGACTGGCAATAAAGCTGCTGGAAAAAGAGGCCGAACCCCAACTGGTTTCAGTATAAGAGCGTGAGGGATTGACAAACGACTTAGTCGTTAATAGATTGGTAGGCACTTTAAGCAACTGTAATTGTAAGTAGAAATAAAAAATTGGAGAACGTACTATGCAAAGCGTAAGCCTGCAAAGCAACAGAGAGACAACCGCCGTTAATGAATTTATCTACAGCGTTTACAACTGGATGGCAGTCGGCCTGGCATTGACCGGTTTTGTCGCCTATTTCGTGGCTAACAGCCAGACCATGCTGGGGATTATCTTCGG
>JAYEMC010000262.1:0-2677 GCA_034717935.1 Pseudomonadota bacterium
CTCTGGGGCTTTGGTATCCTGCAGGCAATTTCGACCGCCGGTTTTGTTCTGCTTGCCCAGGTTGGTGCCAGCCTCTCTCTTTTGGCAGCCGTAATTGCTTTTGAAAATTTAAGTGGTGGTATGGGGACGGCAGCCTATGTTGCCTATATGGCTAGTCTTACAAATAAAAAATTCACTGCTACTCAATATGCCTTACTCACAAGTTTGATGGGAATTCCTCGTGTTCTAGCTTCTGCTCCTACCGGATTTATGGTCGCGGCTTTGGGGTGGAGCTCTTTTTTTATTTTTTGTACCCTGATTGCTCTTCCCGGACTTTTATTGTTAAACTGGGTCAGACGTGATAGTCTGTAGTGTGTTCCGGTTGGCTCCGCAGATTCTATTGCTCTCTTCCGATTGGTTAGTAAAAATTAATTTTTACTGATCGAAAGAGGCTTGACTTTTATCTTTTTTAGTTTAGAATCCGGGCTCTTGCTGAAGTTTGCGGCGAGAGCATCGGGGTAGTTTGCGAGGTTTCCGGTTAGCTTTACGGAAACCTCGATTTTTTTTGCTTTCTTGGTTGGTGGAAATTAAGTTTTTTAGTAACTATTCAGCGTAAGTAGAAAAGCTTCTAATTTTGATGTATTTCAGTGAATTCAGGGGACATAACCTGATTCTCCGAAGGAAATCGGGATTGTGTACCCAGAATTCACGGGTTAGCTGAATAGTTACGTTTTTTACTGAAAAATAGATCAGGAGTGTTTTTGACGTGATTGAAGTACAGGGTTTAAATAAATTTTATGGTGATTTTCAGGCTCTTAAGGATCTTGATTTCACGATTAACAAGGGTGAGATTTTAGGTCTGCTGGGCCCGAATGGGGCCGGTAAGACGACCACCATGCGGATTCTAACCTGTTTTTTGCAGCCGACATCAGGTACCATAAAAGTTAAAGACTATAATGTTTTTGATGATCCTCTGGCGATCAAGAATATGATCGGTTATTTGCCTGAGTCAGCGCCGCTTTACGGCGATATGTTAGTTTATGACTATCTTGTTTATGTCGCCGCCATGCGCGGTCTTGATGGTCGGCTTAAGGCTGAGCGTATAGCTGAGCTGGTTGACACCTGCGGGCTTAAGGATGTGGCTCATAAAGCGATTCATGAACTTTCTAAAGGTTATAAGCAGAGGGTTGGCCTGGCCCATGCGATGATGGGAGATCCTGAGATTCTGGTTCTTGATGAACCGACATCGGGCCTTGATCCGAATCAGATTGTTGAAATCCGGCAACTGATCAAGGATATTGGCAAAGAGAAAACCGTGGTTTTTTCAACCCATATCCTAAGTGAAGCGGAGGCTACCTGTGATCGGGTCGTGATCATTAATCGTGGAGAAATTGTGGCTGACGGTGCGACCGATCATCTGGTTCGGGAGTTTGGCGGCGGCGCCGTGGTTGATGTGTTGTTGCAACACGATGATGCGTCGAGGGTTACCGCTGAGTTTAAGCGGGTGGTTGGAATTGAACGTCTTGAAGAGATTGCTCAAGCCGGCGAAGGTTTGGTTGAGATGGCAATTTTCAGTAAAGAAGAGGAAGATATTCGGCCTGCTCTCTACAGTGTGATTCGCGAACAGGGTTGGGATCTGCTCGATTTTCATCGGCGTACCGAAACCCTGGAGAATGTTTTTGCCCAGTTGACACGGGAGAATTAGTTATGAGTGGTGCGTTGACGGTTTTCAAAAAGGAGCTTAGAGGATTTTTCTTCTCTCCTATCGCCTATATTGTCATTACGACATTTCTGTTGCTTTCAGGATGGTTTTTCTTTTCAACCTTCTTCCTCTATAATCAGGCTGAACTGAGGAATTTTTTCAGCCAGTTGCCGATCATCTTCGCTTTTATTGTGCCGGCGGTAACTATGCGTCTCTTTTCCGAAGAGCTGAACAGTGGTTCTTTCGAACTGCTCTCAACTTTACCGGTTACCTCTTGCCAGATTGTGGTGGGGAAATTTCTTGCGGCATTAACTTTTATCGCCTTAATGTTGCTGCCAACGATCGCCTACGCTTTGAGTGCAGCCGCCCTTGGTGATCTTGACTGGGGGCCGGTATTCGGGGGCTATTGCGGGGCGCTGCTCTTGGCCGGGGCTTATGCCGGGATCGGTATTTTGGCCTCGTCCCTGACCAGAAACCAGATTGTCGCCTTTATCATCGGCATGGCGATCTGTTTTATGTTGACGATTTTTGATCGCATGCTCTTTTTTGTTCCAGAGAATCTTTTGACTATCTTTGCCTATCTCGGTTCTGCAACTCATTTTCAGAATATTTCTCGCGGGATCATCGATACCCGGGATCTGCTCTATTTTTTAAGCATAATGTTTCTGGCTCTCTACTCTACCACCGTTGTGTTGAAAAAGAAGTAATATGAGCCTGTCTGAGAATGTCTTTTTTCCCCAGTTCGGCGCACTGCCAGCACTTCCTTCGGTCGTTATTTTTTGAAAATAATGCTCGAAATACTAGGTGTATGTCTGCGCTTATTGTCAAAAAATGCCTTGATCTGAGAAAAAAATCCTATTCTCAGACAGGCTCATAGGAGGTTTTTGCCGTGAAGACGGATAATAGTATGGTAAAAAGCGGTCTTTTTGGCCGTTATGCTAAAGTTCTGCTCTATCTTGTCGTGGTCGTTTTGATCAATCTGGTCGGGCTCAATCT
>JAYEMC010000263.1:0-2674 GCA_034717935.1 Pseudomonadota bacterium
CGAAAAGTTACTGATTTAAACTGTGACTGCGGCAGAATTCATAACCTCTTTATTAAAAACGACCACCTCCACGCCGCCTCCGACAAAGGAGTTAAAATTTTCTCGCTGGCTGACCGACTACAACCCCAAGAGATTATAACTATTGCCGATACATATGAAGTCTACGACGGCTATGGCCTGAGAAATCGGATTGGCGTGGTCACCGGCGAGAGTGGAAAGTTTATCCTCTTCGACGTAAAAGATGATGCAATCAGCGATACCACAGCTCCCGAAACCGTAACCCGGTTGACCGCGCTGGGACAGGGCTTTGCCAGTATTAAATTGAGCTGGCAAGCGGCCACTGACAATGCGGGCGGCAGCGGCGTCGCCGGTTACCGGATTTTCCGGGATGATTACAGCGCCGACTTTCCTTACGCCAGCGTAAACGCACCCAAAACCTGGTTCGTCGATCCCGCCTGTGAACCGGGCACCGCCTACAGCTACTCAATCAAAACCTTTGATCGCTCCGATAACACATCTCCTGCTTCGTCAAAGATGACGGTCCTCACTAAGGCTTTAAATAGCGATGACAAAGCTCCGACAGCCCCCGTCGGTCTGGACTACGCAGCAACCAGAGAGAAGGTCGAACTTAACTGGAGGCTGAGTTTTGACGGCGACTCGGGGGTTGAGTTCTATGAACTTTACAAAACCCGGATTAGCGATAATAATCCCGGCGGAAATCTATTGCCGCAAAAACTGACCTCGCTCTTCACCAGCTATACGGACACAAAAATAATCGCGGGAGCCGAATACGAGTATCAGATCAGAGCAATTGACTATGCCGGTAACCCCTCGCCTTTAACCTCAATTACGGTCAAAATTCCCAAAAACTCCGTAAACCCTCAATACAGCTATTTTTTCCCCCATTTCTGTCTTGACGATGACTGGGATACTATCTTTTCGTTCACCAACCTCAGCGCCAAAAACGCCGAGGCCGACTTGCAGCTGTTTGCTGCCGACGGCGAAAAACTTCTCGAGCAAAAACTTTATAAATTCAGACCGGAAGATGGGTTTTCACCTGAAACCCAAATCGCCAGTCACGACCATATATTCAGACACAAGATTCCCCAGGAAACAGCCTGGATGCGGGTTAATTCCAACTCTAAGTTATCACTTCTGACAATCCTGGAATCGACAAGTTATCTTGATGCTCAAAAAGGGGTGGCAAATGGTTCCGGTTCACTCATTTTTCCAGTAGTTGAAAGGGGTGAAAATTGCTGGACCGGCCTGGCCCTGGCTAACCCGACAGCCAGCCCGGCCCAGATACTTTTGCTAGCCTATGACCAGGCCGGTGAATTACAGGCTTTCAGCGATCCCTTCTTTTTACCGGCAAACGGACAGGTGGCGGCCTTAGCTGACGATTTTTTCAGCGCCGCAAGCCTGCCGGAGGAGACCGTCACCATAAGAGCCGAATCAACTGCCAAAATTGTCGGCCTCGAATTTTTCAGTTTACCCGACACCGACATGGCCAGCCTCTCGGCAATCCCGTTTAGCAACATCGATGCATGCGCTACGAGCAGCTATCTTTATACAATTCTTAATAATCCCGATGGTGGCGACAATGAGATTTCGGTTTCACTGGTCAATTTAACCCCCAAACCAGCGGCAATTACACTTTTTTGGCAAGATTGCACTGACGTAACCAAACAAAGCGAGTCGTTGATCATTCCGGGCCTCGGAAAACATAGTTTTTCGAGGCCCGGCAGCACCCCGCAAAGCTACGACCTCGGAGCTCTCAAAATTATCTCCGATCAACCGGCGGCTATTTTCCAAACCCTGAATCCAACCAGCCAGGCTAAAACCTATGCCTCTGCCTACGCTTTCAGTAGTGGACTTGACGAAATCAACTTCACCCATTTGCGCGTCGACTACCATGATAAAGCTGAGAACAATATATTCACCATTACCAATCTTTCCCGCATCAAGCAAAACCACCTCACGTTAGAGCTTTTCCAGGGAGATGGCGAGTTACTGATGACATTTGAAAAAACCATCCCCGCCGGCAGTACCTGCACCTTAAAATTGCGTGACCTGGCGGGTTTCGACTACCGCAATCTCTCGCATCGAGATAGCTGGATGCGAATCAGGGCTGATCTACCCATTAATGGTTTTTATACCTACGAGTCGGCGGACCGTGAAAAACTGATCGTAATTTCAGCCGAGTAAAGTGCTCTCACATGCAGGCATCAAGCATTATTATCGACAAAAATCGCTGTAACGGCTGCGGTATCTGTGCCAAGGTCTGTCCGGCCCGGGCTTTTACGATAGTTGCCGAGAAAGCCGAACTCAGCGGGAGCTGTACATTTGCCTGCGACCATTGCGCTGCGGCCTGCCCGCAAACGGCTGTCACTGTTGAATTTAAAGAAAAAGAGCCTTTTGAATTTACAAGCTTCAGCGCCGAACCGGCCGAAAACCGGACGCATATCAGCCCGGCTTCCCTGGTTGATATGATGCGCTCCCGGCGCTCCTGCAGAAACTATCAGGAAAGAGCGATAGAGCGTGAAATCTTCGAAGATCTGGTCAAAATCGGCATCACCGCACCTTCGGGCACTAACAGCCAGAAATGGACTTTTTCAATCATCGACTCACGCGAAAGATTACTCGATTTCGGTGAAACCATCGCAGCTTACTACAA
>JAYEMC010000264.1:0-2671 GCA_034717935.1 Pseudomonadota bacterium
TTCTATAACAGTGTAAAAACAACAAAAAAGCCACGAAAAAACTTCCCTCTTCGCAAAAGGAATTTTTCGTGGCTTTTATGACTAAAAGGCTGCCCGCAACACGGCAACCGGCTTATTTGGTTCAGCGGCCTAAACTATCGCAAAAATTATATCAATGTTGTTTTTGATTGATTCTTAAAGATCAGAAGGTGGCCGCAAAAAACAGGTCAGCACGACTGCCCCTCCGGTTAAAATCGCACATAACCAGAATGCCATGAGGATACCGGTATAGCATCAACTTTACCCATTGGTGCGAGACCTTTTTCTCTGGGTTCATTACGTAGGAAGAATGCGGCTACAGCGGCAATGAAAAGAGAGATAATGCCAATGGTCAGCCAGCCGGTCCGCCAGCCCTCTGCCCCCATGGAAAGATTAATCCAGGGGATAAGCAGCCCTGTAAACACAATAGCAATCCCGTTACCAGACAGCATGGTACCGGCGGTATGGCCAGCCATTGTCGCGAGACTTTGCCTAATGAAAAGCAGATGCATTCCCGAAAAAGCATAACTATTCCTCTCTGTTTTTGTTTTTAGGTTGTCAAGACACTTTTAATTTAGTATAAATTCATCAGTACAAATAGTTTGTGTACTGATTGTTTAGGCGGCTGTTTAATATGGGTATATAACTATTATCAAGTTTAACCTCATTTTCACGTTGCCTACAGTGGAACTTATATTATGCCTACAATATTTATAATTGACGATGACCCCTTCATACGCAAGGTGTTGTCTCGTTTGATCAGTAGCGCCGGAATAAATTCTGAGGCATTTGTTTCTGCCTGTGAGTTTCTTGATAGCAGACGGTATAATGTCCATGGCTGTATTCTTCTTGATATCGAGATGCCTGAACTCAGCGGCCTGGAACTCCAGGAAGAGCTTGCAAAAAGGGGTTGCACTATGCCGATTATTTTCATTTCAGGGCAAGCTGATGTGCCGATGGCGACCCGGGCCATGAGAAAGGGAGCCGTGGATTTCCTGACCAAACCGATTGATCGGGATCATCTGCTCTACGCTATTAATGAATCCTTAAAAAAAGATTGCGCCAGCCGAAAAGCCCTCGACGATCAAGCAAAAACCAACCAAAAACTCGCCGCATTAACTCCTCGTCAATATGAAATCATGACCTTTGTCATCTCAGGTAAACTTAACAAGCAGATTGCCTGCGAACTTGGCATTGTTGAAGATACGGTAAAGATACATCGCCATCGAATGATGGCTAAGATGAACTGCAGTTCGGTCGCTGAGCTCGTCCGGCTTACCGAAACCGCCGGGATTAATCCTGCATAATCTCACATCCGGAAAACTGCCACTAATTATAAATTAAAAAACCAATGTAAGTTTTTCTGAAGCCACAAATTACCCTGCCATTTTTCTACTCTCAACTCACAACCAGCAACGTACTCATCACTGAAAACTGTTACCAAGCCCCCCCCTATACCACTAAAGTGTAATTGTATTTAAATAAAAAATTACTTATATATATGAATCAACAGTGACATATGCTTCTTGCAAATTCAGGGTACACAATCCCGATTTCCTTCGGAGAATCAGGTTATGTCCCCAGAATTTGCTGAAATGCATCAATATACGGTGCTTTTTTACTTACGCTGAATAGTTACAATTATCGTTTTTTAACCTTTTAACTATTAAGAGAAATTATTATGAAAAAGAGATCACTTAAATCCAAATTGATTATCGGTGGCTTGCTGATTGTTACCATCCCGTTACTGATTATTGGTTTTTTTGCAGTTGATAGAGCCTCTGATGCGCTCTATTCTTTAGGTGAAAGTCGGGCTGAACTGGTGGCCAAGGATATGGCAACCATGACCAATATGGTTCTTGAACAGGAGATCAGTTTTGCTAAAGGGGCGGCTGTGGAGCCTCTGACAATTGATGCAGCAACAAAGATATTGAAGAATGGTGTTGATGCCACCGCCGAAGAGATGAACCTGCTGGATGATTATTTTGTTGACTTGTATAAACAGGTTGGCAAAAACTACGATTTGCTCTTCTTTTGTAACTCCGATGGCATTATCACCTGTGACAGTACCGGGGGAACCCTTCGGGCCAAAAAGGTATCTGTAGCCGAGAGAGATTATTTTCAGAATGCCAAAAATGGTAAAGTTAATATTGGTTCTCCCATTTTTTCAAAGGTCAGCGGCAATCCTGTGGTGGTTGTCGCAGCCCCTGTAACGAGTAAATCAGGCAGCTTCGCTGGTGTTTTTGCAGTGGTTCTTAAACTCGACCTTCTTTCAGACAAAATAACTTCCGTGAAGCTGGGGCAGACCGGATATCCTTTTGTAATCGACAAAAATGGTATTATGGTTGTTCATCCTAAAAAGGAGTTTATTCTTAAATTGAACCTGAATGAGATCGAAGGTATGGAGTCTATTACCAGTCAGATGATGTCCGGTAAAACTGGGGTTGGTGTATATCGCTACAAAGGAACTGATAAAATCGCGGGATTTGCCCCAGTTAAATCCACAGGCTGGAGTGTTGGTGCAACCCAGAATCGGGATGAATTTTTAGCGGCGGCGCATCAAATCAGGAATATGATTCTGATTATTGGAGTGATTTTTCTGATTATTACCATCTTGCTCGTACTCTGGTTTGCGCGCAGCATCACCCTGCCA
>JAYEMC010000265.1:0-2661 GCA_034717935.1 Pseudomonadota bacterium
GGCGATCATCCCTCAAAATTGCTCTCTATGGCCCGGGAAATCGCTCTTTATCATCATGAAAAATGGGACGGCAGCGGTTATCCTCACGCAATTGCCGGAGAAGAGATTCCATTAGTTGCCAGAATTGCTGCGATAAGTGATGTTTTTGACGCCCTGACCTCGGTACGCCCCTACAAAAAAGCTTGGTCGGTGGAAGCTGCGGTTGCGCTTTTACAAGAGGAATCGGGCAAGCACTTTGAACCGACCCTGGTTAAGCTTTTTGTTGATAATCTGCCACAAATTGTTGCCATCAAAGAGCGTTATCAAGATTTAAGAGAATCCTGAGTCGTGACCAAACTAAGAAGTAAAAAACGTAACTGTTCAGCGTAAAAAAATAAGTCTGTTTGGTGGTCTAAATATGGCTCAGCGACTTTTTACCATTCTTTTTGTTGATGATGATCCAGCTATTATCTCATCTTTGCAGAGGACTTTCTTTGAGGATGATTATTGCTTGTTGGGTGCTGATGGAGGGGAATCAGCTTTGGCTTTGCTGGCCGAACAGCGGGTTGATGCAGCTTTAGTAGATCTGAAGATGCCGGGTCTTGACGGCCACACTCTTTTGCAGATCATTCATCAACAATTTCCCCAAACTAAAGTAATCATGTTGACCGGACATGGCGGGGTTGAAGATGCGGTCAAGGCGATGCAGGCCGGGGCTTGCGATTTTCTCCAAAAGCCTTTTTGTCAAGAAGTTTTGCGTAACCGAATCGCCCAGTTGTACCAGATCTGGTTTCTTGAGGAGGAGAACCGGCGTTTATCTGAGGGAAATGAGTATTATTTCAGTTTTTCTCCGCTTCTAGGTAGTTCGTCTTTGATGGCGAAACTCAAAGAGATGATTGTCAAAATTGCTCACGGTGAGGCTTCGGTCTTGATTCAGGGGGAAACCGGAACCGGCAAAGAGCTTGTGGCTAAGGCTCTGCATCATCATAGTGAGCGTTCCGCTAATCCGTTTGTTGTGATCGATTGCGGAGCTTTAAGTGAGACGGTGATTGAAAGTGAGCTTTTTGGTCATAAAAAAGGAGCTTTTACCGGGGCTCAGAACGAAAGGATCGGACTTTTTCGGGCCGCTCACCAGGGGACTCTTTTTCTCGATGAGGTTGGCGAATTCTCTTTAGCCATGCAGGTTAAATTACTGCGGACGCTGCAGGAACGTCAGGTGCGGCCACTCGGCGGCCAAAAGAGTATCCCTGTTGATGTCAGGATTGTGGCAGCGACTAACCGTGATTTGCGAGAGGATGTCTCGGCCGGGCGCTTTCGCGAAGATCTCTATTATCGTTTACAGGTTTTTACTTTAGAAGTGCCGGCTCTGCGGCAACGCCTGGCTGATATTCCTTTATTGGCCCGCAGTTTTATCAAGCTTTTTGCGACTGATCGGACAACGGTTACCAATGTTTCAACCGCAGCTTTATCCGCTATGGAGGCGTATCCCTGGCCGGGTAATGTCAGGGAACTAGAGAATGTTATTCGGCGGGCTGTAATTTTGGGTCGGGAACCTGAAATTAGGTTTCAAGACCTCCCGCCACATATTGCTGATAATGTTACTCCCAGGCAACCTCCGGCGGGCGATTTGTCACCTGACAGCCTGGCCGCTCATGAAAAAATGGCGATAAGTGACGCCCTCTTTAAAGCTTGCGGCAATCGTCGTCAGGCCGCCGCCATTCTCGGCATTGGTGAAGCTACGTTGTATCGTAAATTGAAAAAATATCGTATTGATGACTTCCGTAGTTAGGCTGTCTCTCATAACAATAGATCTGATTTGAATACAGTCTCTCAATTTGATAGGCTGTTTTGAGGTTCCCCGCTTGCGAAAATGATATCAGGAGGCTGTCCGAGAATAGCAATTTTTTCTCAGATCGAGGCACGCGAAAAAAATTACCGCAGGCATATGTATAATATTCCGAGGATAATTATTTTCGCATAACGATGAGCTGGGGAAAAGGGCATTCTCGGACGGCCTCCTGGGCTGGGGTTATCCGGTATTGCCTTGCTTGGCATGTAAGATGCATTTCTGCAAAGATTGTCGGCGAATTTTAAACCTTAAAATTTAAACGGGGGAGGATGAGATGACGCGGAAAGCTATATTGCGGACAGTTATGGGTTGGTTACTTTTTACTTTGGTGGTTGGGGTCGGTCCTTTTGCGGCAGTTAGCCAAGCCGATCTCAGAGAAGTTAAAAAGAGCGGAGTCTTACGCCATATAGGTATTCCCTACGCTAACTTTGTCACCACCAGTAATTCCGGCCTTTCGGTTGAGTTGGTGCAGAATTTTGCTGTCTGGTTGGGGGTTGAGTATAAATATGTGCCTAGTAGTTGGAAAACCGTCATTGGCGACCTGACCGGTAAACTGGTCAAAGCCAAAGGGTCTGAGGTTGATATTTTGGGGACGACGCAAATCAGGGGAGATTTAATCGGCAACGGTTTAACCGTGCTCGATTGGCGTCGGCAAGTTGTTGACTATTCCAGACAGGCAACATTCCCGACCCAGGTATGGGTTGTGGCCCGGGTAGATTCAGCCCTGCATCCGATTGTTCCTTCGGAGCGAGTCGAGGATGATATCAAGGCTGTGAAAAAACTTCTCAAAGGGCTTACAATCCTGCATAAATCTAATACCTGCCTTGATGCGT
>JAYEMC010000266.1:0-2645 GCA_034717935.1 Pseudomonadota bacterium
CAATCATCCCCCTCTATCTGCCTCGTGGACAACGCGAGGAGGATATAACTTTTTTGGCTGACGAATTTCGCTCCCTGTACACTCGTTTTTCTGAATTAACCGGGAAAAAACCGACCAGTGAAGATCTGCTGGCCGCGATTAAGCGGGAAGAGGGCAGCGATTTACTTTTGGCCAAGTTATACAAAAGCAGACAACAGATGGGCTTAAGTAACCTGGATTTTTATCGATTGGTACGATCACGGGAATATCTACCGGCTGAACATTTTTTGACTTTGGCAGAGAAAACCCTGCAAACCGGCGCTCAACCGCAACCGGGCATTCCGATAATCCTATCGGGTATTATTCCCGAACCAATGGAAGTCTTAAAAACAGTAGATGAAATGAACGGACAAATAGTAGCCGATGATCTGGCCGCTTGCGGCCGACGACTCTACGAGCCGGGAGTAAGCCCGGAGCCCTTCCGGCGCATGGCCGAACGGATTCTCTACGCACCACCCGACCCGACCCGAGGCAACTCAATTGAGGAACGGGTTAAATATCTGGTCGAGATGGCACAAAACAGCGGGGCCAAAGGAATTATTTTCTATGAGGTTAAATTCTGCGAACCGGAGCTCTTCGATCTACCCAATCTCAGAAATGCCCTTAAAGAACATGGGCTGGCCTCGATCATAATCGAAGAGGATATCAATAATCCTCTACCGCATCAGATAGCGACCCGTATTAGTGCATTTTTAGAGATGCTGGACAATTAATATGGGAATAACTGATTCGTTAAAATATTACTGGAACGTAAAAGTTGTGGGGCAGCCTTTTCTACACTGGCAACGCCGACAGGCGGAACGTCACCCCAAGGTCTCTTCACGCTGGCGTAGCGATATTTTGTCCCCGCCTTTGCGAATTGGGGCAAAAACCAAGGAACTTATCTCCCGCCACTATCTCGAAGGACGCTATGCCAACGGCCATCGGCCTGTGGCCTGGGTCACCTCCGGCGGCCCCGTGGAGATCTTACAGGCACTTGGCTTTTACGTCCTTTACCCGGAAAATCACGGTGCCCTTTGCGGTGTCAGAAAGGCGGTTGTCGAGATTTCCGGCGAAGCTGAAAATGCCGGATATTCAACTGATATATGTTCTTACGCACGAACCGATATAGGCTCCATGCTCTCCGGCAAAACCCCGGTCGGCCGACTGCCAAAACCGGACTTACTGCTGGCATGTACCAATATCTGCCAGACCGTACTCCACTGGTATCGGGTGTTAGCCAAACATTTTAAGGTGCCGCTGATTTTAATCGACACCCCTTTTGTTTATGCAAAAACCTCCGATCACGCTCTGGAGTATGTAAAAAAACAGTTGGAGAATTCGATTCCCATAGCCGAGCAGGTGGCCGGTCAAACCCTTGATTACCGCCACTTGAAAGAGATAATTCATCTGAGCAAAGATGCTACTGAACTATGGCTGGAGATCATCGGTCGAGGCCGGCACCATCCGGCTCCGATTTCGGTCTTTGACCAGTTCATCCACATGGCCCCGATCGTTGAGATGCGAGGAAAAAAAGAGACAGTTGACTTTTACGCTGCGTTACTTAAAGAACTGGACGAGAATATCGATAAAGGCATTGGCGCCGTACGCAACGAGCGTAAGCGATTATTATGGGATAACCTGCCCATCTGGTACCGTCTTCGCTATTTCGCCGAATATTTGGGTGAGCACGGCATTTGTGTGGTGGCCTCAACCTACACCAATGCCTGGGGCGAGTTGGCACCATTAATGAATCAGGAAAAACCGCTGGAATCAATGGCTAATACCTACATGCATCCAATTCTCAATCAGGGTACTAAATACAAACTTGACACCATGAAGCGAATGGTAGAAGAGTTCCAACTCGATGGCGTCATCTTGCATTCGGATAGATCTTGCAAGCCCTACTCTATCGGCCAGATCGATCAACGCAATATGCTGATTCAGGAATATGGGATTCCGGCACTGCTCCTGGAAGCCGATCACGACGATCCCCGAGCATACTCTGAAGAGCAAGTCGCCTCGCGCCTGGCCTCTTTCGTCGAAATGTTAGAAAGTTAAAAACTGACTTTGGAGAAATACTTAATGAAAATTGCGGCACTAGGAATTGATGTGGGCTCGACCACGGTTAAAATGGTCGGCATAAATGCCGCAGGTGAAATTGTTTGGCACCATCTGGAACCTGTTGACCCTCGGGTCGAAAAACAGGTGGACTCTTTTCTAAACAAACTCAAAGAAGAGATCAACTCCCTGTCCGGCATCCCCCTGATAGCGACCGGTTATGGCCGCAACCTGGTACACCAGGCGGTTAAAAATGTAACGGAAATCACTTGTCACGCTAAAGGTGTCTATCATCAATTAGGCCACGGTGGAACACTGGTCGATATCGGCGGCCAGGACAGCAAGGTTATTGTCATCGGAGCTCAAGGCCAGATCGTCGATTTTGCCATGAATGACAAGTGCGCGGCCGGTACCGGCCGTTTCCTGGAAAATTGTGCCGCACGCATGCAGGTTTCCATCAACGAAATGGGCTCAGTCGCCCTCTCGGCGACGAAAGAGGTAGCCATTTCCAGCACTTGCACAGTGTTTGCCGAATCGGAAATTATCTCAATGCTTGCCCACGGGGT
>JAYEMC010000267.1:0-2624 GCA_034717935.1 Pseudomonadota bacterium
AACCACAAACGCCGGTGCGACATAAAGAAAGCAATATAGAGACCGAGAATCATCATAATGCAACCAATCCAGACAACCCAGACGCCGGGATCTTTATTGACCTGCAAGCCGGTATAGTAACGCTGCTCGATATTTTTAAAGGTACAAAATTCAGCCGTTTTACGATTCTCTTTACCAAATTCTGGGAAACGGAGAAAAACCCAAAACTGATAAGGCTTAACTCCGTTACCCGGATCGCGCAAAACCATGACCGAAGGCCCCATCCGCATATAGTTTTCTTCAAACTTTAAGACCTCAATCCAGCCCCAATTTTCGGGCAGACGTTGAGGTTTACCAACCTCAAGCCGAAGCGGCAACACCATCCCGGTCTCACGAAAATTCAGTTCCAGATCGACAAGTCCACCATAAGCTCCATAACTGGACTGATAAAAAGTAAAACCCTGATAAGAGATCGGATGATTAACCTCAATAATTTTCTCTTTTACCGGCTTTCCTTTGTCATAAATCATCAGGTCGCTGGAGTACTCTTTAGGACCGCCGGTATCATAAAATTCAACCGCAAATTTACGGCACTCGACCGAAAAACCGAGCTCTACCGGAACCCTGTTATCACCATACGTGTAAAAGGAGCTGACTTTTTCGCCTTCCGGGATATTAACAAAACCCTTAATTCCAAACAGAGAACCCATAATGCCGCCGGCAAAAATAATAAGCACGCTTAGATGAACAAAGTATACGCCCAAACGTGTCCAACGTCCTTTTTCGGCAACATAGTGAAATTCCTTACCGTTTTTACCGTCATGCTCTAACCATTCCCATCTCCCCGACCACAAACCATTGAGACGAGGAATTAAAGAGGCGGGTTCATCGTTCTCCAGACTCCATGAATGGCGCCAAACCAAAGCCGACACAGAGGCTTTCTCTAAAGATTTGTCCAGCAACCGGGTAGGGTGGGAAAAAAAATGCCATGTCCTGGGAAAGTGCTTCCAGGAACAGGCGATCAGATTTACAGTCAAGAGCGTCAAAATCAGGACAAACCACCAGGAGTGGTACATATCTAGAAAACCAACTGCCTTCAAGGTTGTATAGGTCGACTCTTTATAGACCTTGAGATAATCTGCACGCAGCATATTCTGCGGAATCACGGTTCCGATAATGGAGACCAGAGCCAAGGTTATCAGCAGAAATATAGTCAGTTTTAACGACGAGAAAAAAGCCGTCAGTCCGCCCGCGAATGAACCCTTTTTCTTTTTCAACACTTGCTTATCAGTCAATTTCAATACCCTTTTAGTATAGTTTATACCGTTCTAGCATAGCCGGTTTTTCAGGTCAAGAAAAAACTCTGTAAAAAAAATTACCAAGAACAAAAACCGCCCAATAAAAAAGGCACCCCAAAAACGGGGTGCCCCTTTATATACATTCTTACTCTCTTGATCAACTATTTTTTATGACACTTTTTACAACTGGTCGGCCCGGTTGCCTTCTTCGCTTTCTTCATATCTTTGTGACATTTCTTACATTTACCATGCATAGCCACTTTGTTATTGGGTTTATCGCCTTTTTTTCTCCCAGTGTGGCACTCGCTGCATTTTTTTGGAGCGTCTTTACCATCCCAGGTATGGTGACAGGTTTTACAATCGGAAACTCCGGCAGCGTGTTTTTCATGACTAAACTTCACCGGCGCTTTCTTGTCACTTCTCATCATCTGTTTGACTGTAAGTTCACCCTTTGGTCCTGTCGGGGCTGCAAAAACAACCGCACCCACGGCAAAAAATGCTACTATAACTACCAACGCAATAAATTTTTTCATGAATTCTCCTCCAGCGCACTGTTTAAAGTTGATTAATTTAGATACCTCGCCAATTCGTACAGTAACTTGTACCTAGCACCACCGTATTTTTTCGTCAAGTAAAAAAACTGTGAAGGTGTCTGAAACCACAATAAAAAGGCACCTTGAGAAGGGTGCCTTTTTATTACGCATTGCCAATCAAAAAGGAATTATTTTTGTAACTTCAGCTAACCCGCGAATTCAGGGTACACAATTCCGATTTCCTTCGGAGAATCGGGTTATGTCCCCAGAATTTGCTGAATTGCATCAATATGCAGTACTTTTCCTGAATAGTTACTTATTTTTTATGGCAAGCCTTACAAGAGGTCGGCCCAGTTTTTTTGCCGGCTTTCTTCAAATCTTTATGACAATCTTTACAGTTTTTATGGAGAGCATTTTTACTGGAAAGTTTTTTGCCATCTTTTTTGGCTTTATGGCATTCGCTACATTTTTTCGGTGCGTCTTTACCATCCCAGGTATGATGACAGGTTTTACAATCCGGGGTCGCCGCATTGTGCTTATCATGATTATAAATAACCGCAGGCTTTTTATGTTTGCCGTCGGCCTTGGTAATCTTCAGGTCACCAGCCGGACCCGCCGGTGTTGCAAAAGCAACCGCACCCACGGCCAAAAATGCCACCATTACTACTAACGCAATAATTTTCTTCATGAAATCTCCTCCATCTGACTTGTTAAGTTAACTAACTATGTGATAAATATTACATCTCTCACGAACGTGCGTATACAAAATAATAAAGACGTTGTCAAGTTAATATCGGGGCAAAACATCTAAAAA
>JAYEMC010000268.1:0-2620 GCA_034717935.1 Pseudomonadota bacterium
TTCCGCTTAACCTTTGTCATTGCGGCGTACTTTATGTACGCCTCATTCCTTAAGGTCAAGCGCGCCTCGCATTTGAACATTTTACTTTGCCAGCAAAATATATATTTAAAGGATTTGATCAATGAGTGATAAAAAAATTAAGGTATTGATTGCCAAGCCCGGTCTTGACGGCCATGATCGTGGAGCTAAGATTATCGCCCGTGGGTTGCGTGATGCCGGTTTTGAGGTTGTTTACACGGGATTGCATCAGACCCCGGAGGAGATTGTAGCAACCGCGATTCAAGAAGATGTTGATGTGATCGGGGTCAGCAGCTTGGCTGGTGCGCATATGTACCTCTTTCCCCGGATTATCGAACTCCTGGTTGAAAAGGGGGCTGATGATATTCCGGTGTTTGGTGGTGGCATTATTCCCGAAGATGATATTCCTGTATTGCAAAAAGCCGGTGTTAAGGCGATCTTTACGCCCGGCAGTCCGGTTGACGATACTATTAATTGGATTCGTGAAAATGTAGCATAACTACTAAGTAACAAGAATGAATAGGATAAAAAAACCGGGATTTTACATCTCGGTTTTTTTGTGTATGAGTTTATATCTTGGTTGAATGAGTTACTCCGCCAAGAAGATTTCTCTTGACTAAGCCGGGCAATTTGTTTATTGCGGCGCATTCGCTGGAAATTTGATTGGGGCTTTGTCGGTTGGTTTTTTCGGATTTCCGTTTTGCCCTTTGAATTTAGTGACAGGTTAGTGATGGCCGGACATGAGCCTTTGGATTACTGGCTGGCATTGACTTTGGTGCCTGGACTTGGGGCTTTAGGGATTGCTCGGGCTTGGCGGAGCTTAGGTTCTGCTGAAGCGATATTTACAGTTCCTGTTGCAACTTTGGTCTCTTTCGGGGTTCGGTCTGCGGCTGCTAATGCCGTATCCACTTTTGCGGATTGGTCTGAAGTTGCGGTAATTAAGCGGCGGGTTTCTGATATCGGGGGTGAGATTATCTCTTTGGATGATCCTCGTTATCCTAAAAATCTGGCTCTGATTGTCGATCCACCTCCGGTTCTATTTCTCAAAGGGTCGCTAACGTGTTTGCGTTCACCGGCAATTGCCGTGGTTGGAGCCCGGCGGGCTTCGGAACTGGGTCGGCGATTTGCTTTTTCTTTAGCTTCCCGGCTTGCGACTCAGGGCTTAACCGTTATTAGTGGTTTGGCTTTAGGTGTCGATGGGGCAGCCCATGAGGGGAGTTTGCGGGGCGGTGGGCCCACCGTGGCCGTGCTTGGAACCGGCCTTGATGTCGTTTATCCGGCGGCTCATCGACATTTAAGTGGGAAGATTGTCGAAAATGGTGTGTTGTTGACCGAATTTCCTCCTGGGGTAGGGCCGGATAAGCACCATTTCCCGAGGCGCAATCGTCTTGTCAGCGGCCTCGCTCAAGGGGTTGTCGTGGTTGAGGCGGGTGAGCGTAGTGGCTCTCTGATTACGGCACGACTGGCGTTGGAGCAGGGGCGAGAAGTTTTTGCCGTACCCGGTCCGCCTGGTTTGCCCGGTAGCCGGGGCGTGAATCGGCTTTTGAAAGATGGGGCCCAGCTTCTCGAATCGGTTGATGATATTTTTTCCGCTTTGCCTTGGCTGAATGCTGATGGAAAAGTCGGGTCAGTTTCCGGGAATGGGGCTGATAATATGCTAAAACGGCCCGTATTGAGCCCTGAACAGGCTTTTTTGGTGGCGGCTTTGGGGCCGGATGAGATGATTTTTGACGATCTGCTGGAAAAGTTGTCCTGGGAATCCGGGCTTTTGAGTCGGATCTTACTGGAGTTGGAGTTAAACGGCATGCTTATCAAAAATGCCGGAAACACCTTTCGTGTCGCTCCTGAATATATTTAATTTCAAAGTATTAGGCGTTATGCTTAACAGCTTTTAATCGGAGTTATCCTTTAAATGTACCAACGGGTTATGGCTATAATCGGAATAATCTCAGATTATCTGGCCGATGAAATTGATCTTTATGAACAGGAAGAGGAGATCGTCGACGATCTTGTCTCTTTAGGTTTTGACTTTCCTGAAATTGAGACGGCATTTAGTTGGATTGCCAACCTCTCCCAAGGCAAGGATCTCAATCGCCGGCTCCTTGATTTGGAGCCGGAAAGTGGTTTTCAACGGCATTTTACGCAGGAAGAGCGTCAAACCTTTAGCCGTGGGGTGCGGATTTGGCTCTCTAAATTGCGGCAGATGGATATTCTTGATCAGGCGACAGTCGAAGATATTATCGATCAGGCTCTGTTTCTGGGCGGTATTCGGGTCGGGCTTGAAGAGATTAAAGTGATTGCCACAATGGTTGTTATTGTCGGGCGACCGGATTTAACTGTTAGAGATCGTTTTTTGAGTTTTATGGAAAATGATCAGGATATAGTGTTTCACTGATGGGATATACTTTACTTATAGTCGAATCACCGACTAAAGCTAAAACTATCGGCAAATATTTGGGTTCTGAGTATGTAGTCAAGGCTTCAGTCGGCCACGTCCGTGATTTGCCGCCCAATGAATTTGGCATCGAGATCGAAGGGGATCATTTCGAACCCAGCTATGTGCCTTTGAAAGGCAAGGGCAAGATTATCACCGAGCTCAAGA
>JAYEMC010000269.1:0-2615 GCA_034717935.1 Pseudomonadota bacterium
TAAATATGTCGACTCTCTGGAGCAGATCCATGAAGAGATTGATCTGCTTTTCCTGACCTCTCCACTCCATGAACTGCCCAGCTATTTTAGTACAGAGATACTGACAAAGACCGCCACCATAGCCATCAGCAAGAATATCAGCTCAGACAGGGATCGGCAGACCCTCATTCAAATTGCCGACACCGCCAAAAAAAACAGTACCCGGATCATCGGTGTCAATTCAAGCGGCATCCTGCGCCCGCCGATTCAACTCAACCTTTCATCTTTCTCCCAACTTCCGGCAGCCGGTAAGATTGCCTTTTTTTCGCAAAGTGGGGCCGTCCTCGGCACCATCATCGACCTCGCCGGAGAACTTGATATCGGTTTCAGTCACATCGCCAGCATCGGTTCACTACTCGATATCGATTTTGGTGACCTCATAGACTTTGTCGGTAACGATCCGGAAGTTGACGCGATCCTGCTCTATTTAGAAAATATCCGTAATGTCAGAAAATTCATCAGCGCCTGTCGCTCAGTTTCACGAATCAAACCAATTATTGCGATTAAGAGCGGGCGTCATCCAAAAATCCACGAGGTCATGCAGCGCCGGGTTTTTGCCCAAATCGGTAACGGCCCGGTCTACGACAGCGCCTTTCGCCGAGCCGGGATTATCTCGGTCGACAATCTCAAAGAGTTGCTCTTGGCCGGACGATCCCTGTCACGCCGCAATATCCCGACCGGTAACCGACTCGGCATAATCACCAACTCCGGCGGCCTCGCCATCTTCGCGGTCGACAACCTGCTTTTTAACCAGATTGAGCCAACCCCGCTGTCAAAACAGTTAAGCGAAAAACTGCGTCAAATCATACCGCACAAACTGATTCAAAACCCGATAGATGTAGGTGGCACAACTGATACCGAAACGTTCTCAAAGGCTATCGCCGCCTGTCTTGAAGCTAAAGAGTTTGATGCCCTGATTATTCTGGCGGCGGCCCACCAGACCCTCGACCCCCGTCAATTGATCAAACAAGTACAAAAACAGCTCGAGCACCACTACTGCGCTGTAACCTACACCTGGATCAATGCCAAACCCAAAGATCGAAGAATCGCCGCTCCCCTGGCACGCCAGGGAATCTATGTCTACTTCAGTGTCCCAGCGGCGCTCAATGCCTATCTCTACAGCCGCCGCTATCGTCATAAACTCAACCAATTAACAGCCTTGACCCCCCGTTTCCATAAAAAATATAGCATTAAGCATCTTAACTCCCAGAAATTTCTCGGCCCCTACCTGAAAAAAAAGAAGATAAAATTACCGCTTGAACCCGCTCTCCAACTATTACAAACTTACGGCCTGAACCTCAAAACAGATGACGACCCACCTCTTGATAAAGGCCTATTACTTAAAGCCGGGGCCGCCACAGATATCGAATTCGGCCCCTATCTTTACCTCGCTCTGGATGGGATAGCAGCTGAAATCCAACCCGAACAATCAATTATGCTCCCTCCACTCAATCCGTTTCTGGCCCAGGTCATGATCTCCCGCTCAGCCGCGGCCCGGGCGTTTAAGCGACGCAGTCCGGAACTAAACGAAAATCTGGCCATAATCCTCTTGCGCCTAGCCAGCATCATCACCGACTGCCCGGAGATAGTTAACCTCGAACTTTTTTTGCAGGAAACTAACCGGCAGAGCTTCAATATTGATCAAGCGACCATTGAAATCAAAAAAAGTGCTGTTCAGGCACCCAGGCATCTGGTTATCGCCCCCTACCCCAACGAGTATGAATTTCACGACCAACTTCTTGATGGCCACAAATTGTTAATTCGACCGATTCGGCCCGAAGATGAAGAGCTCCACCATGAACTCTTCAGCTCACTCTCACGCCAGACCAACTATTTTCGCTTTTTCAGTTTCCGCCGCCATTTAACCCATGAACAGGCAGCCCGTTTCACCCAGATCGATTATGACCGGGAGATGGCCATCATCGCTTTGCTGGAGGAAAACAACCGAATTCGCTCAATTGGGGTTAATCGTCTAAGTTACCAACCTCGACTGGACCAGCACGAATTTGCCATTGTTGTCGCCGACGATTTTCAAGGCTCAGGCGTCGGGGCTATCCTGATGAAGCGTTTGCTGGAGATTGCCCGCAACCGCAAGATTAAACAAATTTTCGGAATAGTTCTGACGGAAAACCAGAAAATGATAAAATTTTGCCGAAGCTTCGGCTTTGAGGTAGATAGCCAGGAAAGTAACAGCGTTACGTTCAGACTGGATCTTTAATGGTTGACTTCTAAAAAAGATAAGGGAGCTATCTTGAAACAGATAATACGAATATTGTTATGTACAGTAAGTGTCTGCGGCCTCATTGGATGGGTACAATTTATCTCGGCAGCGGAGGCGCAATCCTATCCTGAAAAAGTTGCCACCCTGAAAATTGGCACAATGAACCTTCCTCCGTATGGGTGGATAAATAAGCAGGGTAAGAAACAAGGAATTATCTATGAGCTGGGACAGGAAATCGGAAGCAGATCGGGAATGCCTTTTACCAATAAAATGTATCCCTTTAAAAGACTGCTGTTAATGCTAAAGAACGGTGAACTTGATTTGATATCATCCCAGGCACATCAGCCGGCTCTTG
>JAYEMC010000270.1:0-2614 GCA_034717935.1 Pseudomonadota bacterium
ATGACGGGATAGAGATTGTCGGTCTTGATCCCTTTGGGATCGGAAAGTACATTTTTGAGAACCGCCTCTTTAAGCCCAAGCTCTTTCTTGGGATCGAGAAAACCAACTGCAATTTGGGCCGCAGTTTCCACATTGTCCCGGATAAATTTTCCGGCCTCGACCAGCAGATTGACACACTCCTGAACGGCTCCCTCATATTTATCAATAAAGTCTTGACGAAAAACCGCCACACAGCAAGGATGGTTATCCCAGAGTTCGCTCGAAAGCAGTTGACGTTCGGCAATCCCCCCGGCAATAGTTCGAGAACCAATCGGCTCGGCCACCATAAACCCGCTGGTTTCCTGGCTCTCGGCCAGGAAATTCGGCATCTGCACCGGAGGCACCACGTCAAACAGCACATTGACCGCCTCACTGCCGGCGACACCGGGGCGCAAGCCCATCTGGGTAAAATACATATGGCTGAGCATATTGTGGATCGACATTTTATGGGGTATAAAAAAGGCTTTGTGCTTGAAAAACTGCTGGTAGGGTTTGTTGTATTTAGTCGCCTTATTGCGCACCATAATACTGCCGTTGCGGTGGGCCAGTAAAACCATGCGAATCGGCACCCCATAGCTGAAAAGATCCATCGCCATCGGGGCCAGGATAAAGGCACCGTCAACCTCTCCGTTTTCTAGAGCAGCCTGAACCGGATTCCAACTTGACATACACAAAGTCTCAAGGTCGAAATGCTCAGGTAAGCTCTTCCCCGTTTTGATCAGGTGTTGCGCAACCCCCAACGTCAGGTGGTCGGTAATCTGAATGTGGGCCATTTTCAGATGCACCTTACCGGTAACACTGATTTTAGGACGAGCTTCAACCGTGGGGGCTGGTTCTTCCTCTATACCAAACGTCTTATCAATATGGGTACGCAATTCGTCCGGGCTAAAAGGCTTGGGCACCACCCCGTTAGCTCCACTCTCCAGAGCCTTGGCCGTATACGCCTTATCTCCGTGCCCGGTGGCCATAAGAAAAGGAATATCTTTAAATGGCGCCTGGCTCCGCATCCAACATAACAATTCATGGCCGTCCATCTCCGGCATGGCCCAATCGCTGATAACCAGTTGAATCCCAGCCTCCTGCTCCAGCTTTTCAACCGCATCTTTCCCATCTACAGCCTCAACAACATTAGAAAAACCCAACTGGTTAAGGATACGAACTTCCATCTTCCGCATAGTACCGGCATCTTCGACCAGCAAAATTTTTAGTCCTGTGGCAACAGCCATAATGTTATCTCCTTTTTTTAGGAAGCTTGTTCGAGGAAGGCGTTATCCCAATCCTTCCAGACCGCTTCATAGCCGCGGGCGGCAAGTAATTCAGCCAACTCGGCCGGACTTCGGTGATCGCTGATCGAAAACTGCTCGCCTTCGTTACTATTATCACTATAGCCGCCTGGGGCGGTGCAGGAACCGGCGCTCATCTGGGTGATTCCCAACGGCAGCAGGTTGTCGCGTAGCGTAGCACTTTCGCGGGTTGAAAGAATCAGCCCGGCATCGTGAATCAGAAGCCGCAAGGCGCAAATAAATTGGGTCAGTTGCCGATCGGAAACCAGACTGCGCGGCTGAAACCCCCCTTCCGCCGGACGCAACCGGGGAAAAGAGATCGTAACCTGGGTGCGCCAGAAACGCCGGGCCAGATAGAGAGCATGCAAACCGGTGTAAAAAACATCGGTCAGACAGTCTCCCAAGCCGAGCAACGCACCGACACCAATCCGCCGCAATCCGGCAATTCCTGCAGCTTCCGGAGCCTGAAGACGAAAGTTGTAATTACTTTTCGGCCCATAGGGATGCAATTCGCTGTAGAGTTCGGCATCGTAGGTTTCCTGATAGACGGTCAAACCATCGACCCCGGCCGCCACCATCCGCGTGTAACCGGCCCTATCCATGGGAAAAACTTCGATCGAAATTGACCCACAAAGCGGTTTAATCCGCTTGACGGCCGCTTCCAGAAAGTCAATGCCGGCCACTCTCGGAGCCTCTCCAGTCAATAGCAGGAGGTGACGAAATCCCTGTTTGCGGAGTACTTGGGCATCCCTTTCGATCTCATCTAACGATAAAGTTTTACGGGGTAGATCATTGTCGGCGTTAAAACCACAATACTTACAGCCATTGCAACATTCGTTCGAAAGATAGAGCGGTGCGTAAAGTTGGATAATGCGGCCAAAACGCTGACTCGTGATACGATGCGCCAGGCTTGCCATCTGCTCAAGTTGCTCATCGTTGACCTGCGGTGAAAGCAGGCAGGCAAAATCCTCTAGACTTAAACGTTGCCGCCGGAGCGCCTGGTCAATTTGCGGAGTGGTTGCGGAAAGGATTTGCTTGCGCAATTGGGCTTGTGGATATTTTTGCAGTTGCGACAAAAAATTCATCAGTTGTTCCTTAAAAAACCGGTCAAAGGACTGGAGGCTTCAGCTTTTTGTCGCTGCGGCCCGAGCCCGGCGAGATAGGCTTCACGCCCGGCTTCAACCCCTTTGCGGAAAGCCCGGGCCATAGCCGCCGGATCGGGAGTATCAGCGAGCGCGGTATTTACTAAAACCGCATCAGCCCCCATCTCCATCGCTTCGGCAGCGTGGGAG
>JAYEMC010000271.1:0-2607 GCA_034717935.1 Pseudomonadota bacterium
ACGATCGGGATAGAGTTTGTCGATGTCACTATTAAGGTGTTTCAAAAAGGCGATTGCTTCAAGATTCTCGCGGCCGCCGAGATGATTGGGCACCCATTCACCGGCTTTCCGGCTGTAGTCGAGATAGAGCATTGAGGCGACGGCGTCAACCCGAAGACCGTCAACGTGGTATTGCTCAAACCAGAAAAAGGCGTTGGCGATGAGAAAATTGACGACTTCGGGGCGGTCGAAATTAAAAATCAGGGTTCCCCAGTCTGGATGTTCTCCTTTACGAGGGTCGGCATGTTCATAGAGAGCGCTGCCGTCAAAGAGGCGCAGGCTGAAATCATCTTTTGGGAAATGGGCCGGAACCCAGTCTAAGATGACGCCGATTTCGTGTAGGTGGCAGTAGTCGACAAAAAATTTAAAATCATCAGGCGTGCCGTAACGGCTGGTCGGGGCGTAGTAACCGCTGACCTGGTATCCCCAGGAGCCGTCAAAGGGGTACTCGCTGATCGGCAGTAGCTCGATGTGGGTAAAACCCAACTCCTTGACATGGGCGACCAATTGTGGTGCCAATTCACGATAGTTTAACCAGCGATTATTATCTTCCGGGCATCTCTTCCAGGAGCCGAGGTGAACCTCATAGATCACCAGAGGTGCGTTCGTCGCTTGTTGTAAAGCCCGGTTTTTCTCCCACTCGCTATCACCCCAGACAAATTTTTCCTGGTCGAAAACTTGAGCTGCGGTTTTTGGGCGTAGTTCCATTCTGAAAGCCAGAGGGTCGGTTTTCAGGCGCAAATCACCATTGGGGGTGCGGATCTCATATTTGTAGATGGTCTCCGGAGAAAGTTCAGGCATGAAGAGTTCCCATATACCGGAGCTTCCCAGAGAGCGCATGGGGTTGCGTAATCCGTCCCATTGATTGAAATCACCAACCACGCTGACGCGTTCGGCATTGGGAGCCCAAAGGGCAAAACTGACTCCGTTAATCCCTTCGCGATTTTGCAGGTGGGCTCCTAAATGATCGTAGAGGCGTTGGTGGCGGCCCTCGTTGATCAGGTGCAGGTCGAGTTCTCCCAAGCCGGGCGTAAAGGCGTAGGGATCCGGAGTTGTCCAGACTGAACCGTCTAAGAAATGAAAAATTAATTTGTAGGTGAGGGGGGCAGGGCTTTTGACAAGCAGGGCGAAAAGGCCGGCTTCATTAATCTTAGTCATAGGTTTCGGGGAGGTATCCGGGGCAAAACCTTGAACTTTAACCGCTTGGGCCTGAGGGTGCCAGGCTCTTATAACCTGCTCTTGCTCGGCAACCGGATGTTGTCCCAGAATCGAGTGGGGGTCGTGATGACGGCCGCTGACCAAGCGCTTTATATCGTTAAAGGTGGTTCCATGATAGAGTACCTGATGTTCTTTGGTTGCAATCATCTTTTTCTCCGTTTGGAATCCTTCTTAAATCTAAATCGTCATTCCGGCGTAAGTCGTAATTCAGTTATTTTAGTTACGTTGCATCAACATTTGACTAGCATATTTCCGCCTTGACGACAAGCCGTGAATCACTTATCTCTTGACTGAATCAAAAAAACTCACTATTTTTAGGATGCAGTGAACACTATTTTAAGGAGGAAACATAATGCGTTGTCGTAAAATTGGTCTGTTTCTTTTGTTACCGGCTGCCGGGGTTTGGGCTAGTAATGCGAAAGAGGTCGCGAAGGTTGAGGTTTGCGCTGATGTTATCCGGCAATTTGTTAGAATCCCGGAAAATGCGGCACCTCCGCTGGTTCAGGTTTTGAACCAGCATACCCAGTAATAACCTGATGTCGTCTTCTTCGCCGATCAGCCGTTGGCTGAAAAGTAAAACCTTGCGCCTTGTGCCGGTAGCGGCGGCCGGATTACTTCGCTGGTGGGGGAAATCCGGCTCGGCGATTACAGTTGTTAATGGTGAATTTGAGGCTGAGCTGGCGGCGGGCGGTCAAGGATGTGTTTATGTCACTTGGCACCAGCGTCTTTTAAATCTCTTTTTCCTGCGCAGTCGGCGGTCGGTAACCATTATGATCAGCCGCAGCAAAGATGGCGAACTGGCAAGCGGTGCGGTTCATCGTCTTGGTTTTGGCACCGTTCGCGGCAGTTCCAGTCGCGGCGGTGCAACGGCCATGTTTCAGCTCATTGAGGCGATGCGCAATCAACCTTCAACTTGTGCCGGTATGCTCGGTGACGGCCCCAAGGGGCCGGCCCGGAAGCTGAAACCGGGAACCTTAAAGATCGCCCAGGCGACCGGTGTCCCGATCCTGCCTTTTGCTTACAGCGCCAAACGCCATAAGCTTTTTGCTTCCTGGGATCGTTTTATGCTCCCCTTTCCTTTTTCACCTCTGGTAGTTATCTTTGGCGAACCGATCATGGTTCCCGAAGCGGCCTCCAATGAAGAGCTGGAAGAGCTCCGCCTTAAAGTCGAAAATTCCCTGAATGAGATTACTCAACGTTGCGATCTTTGGTGGCCGAAAGCTTAGGAGCCTGTCCGAGAACGTCTTTTTTCCCCATATCTGCGTTATGCTCAAAAAATTATCCTCGGAATACTTAATGTATGCCTGTGGTAATTTTCTTCGCATGCCTTGATCTGAGAAAAAAATCCTA
>JAYEMC010000272.1:0-2602 GCA_034717935.1 Pseudomonadota bacterium
AGATTCTGGGGACATAACCCGATTCTCCGAAGGAAATCGGGATTGTGTACCCTGAATTTGCGGGTTAGCTGCATAGTTACACTTTAACAAGGTGGAAGGGTATGAAGATAGATTTCAGTTTTTATAAGGATCTCCCGGTGTGGCTGAAATCCAGCCTGATTATTGGTGTAGTTCTTTTTGTGGTTGTGGGTTTTTTCGGCATAGCTCGCTATACTGATATTAATGATGGGCTCTGTCGTGGTTGTCACCCGACGATACATGATCTGTGGGCAGACTCAAAAACGCATCCGGCTGATAAAGTGACTTGTTATGAGTGTCATACAAAAGCTATGGGGACTTTTCCGGATAAGGATACTAATATAGTTGTTCACTATCGTGACAAGATTATTCCGGTTCATTTTAATAGCGGTCGCCAGATGCTTAATGATAACTGTCTGCGCTGTCATGATGATATTCCCAAGCTCAAAGAGGTTAAAAATACTCGGATCATCAAGATCTCTCATGCTAAACATTACAAGGCCGAGAAGGTCAAGATTGACGATTGTATGGTTTGTCACTATGCTGTAGCGCATGACAAGTTTGCGATCGAAACTAATCGGCCGCGGATGCAGGGTTGTTTCTTAGGTGAATGTCATAAAGAAGACACCAAGCCTGAGCGTTGTGAATTGTGCCATTTTGTGAAATTGGTCGAGGAAGAAAAAGTACTTGAAAAAATAACTGATAAATAGTAGGGCGGCGGGGTCATGTAATAAGCATGGCCCCGTTTTTATTAGAGTTCTTTAACAGTTAACGTTAACTGATGGTTTAGGTTTGACGATAGATGTTGGAAAATAGACAATATGACCTCCTGAAAGGCCTTAAGGTGTTGGATCTTACCCGTCTGCTACCGGGGCCTTTTTGCAGTATGGTGCTGGCTGATTACGGAGCCGAAGTTTTAAAGATTGAAGCTCCGGGTGAAGGTGACTATCTGCGCAGTTGGGCCCCTCTCGTCGATGGGGTCAGCGCCTTTTTTCTCGCCGTTAACCGTAATAAACGTTCTCTGACACTTAATCTTAAGCAAAAAGAGGGATTGGAACTTTTTAAAAAGCTTATACTTGAGTATGATGTTGTACTTGAAAGTTTCCGTCCCGGAGTTATGGAACGGCTGGGTTGCAGCTATAAAGAGCTTGCCGTTTTTAAACCCTCTTTGATTTATTGCTCTATCAGCGGTTATGGTCAATCCGGGCCGGAGGCCTTAAAGGCGGGGCACGATCTTAACTATATGGCTGAGGCCGGGGTTTTGAATACAACTTCAAGTCGGGAGATTACGGCTCTTTCCGGCGTTCAGGTTGCCGATGTCGCTGGTGGTGCTCTCTATGCCGTCAGCGCCGTCCTGGCTGCCTATATCCGGGTCTTGAAAGGGGGGCGGGGGGCTTGCCTCGATATTTCAATGACTGATGGTCTGGTCAGTATGCTCCCTCTGCTCTCGGCCTATCACTATTCTATGGGCTTAGAGCCCGGCCCCGACACAACAATGTTCAATGGTCAGCTGGCCTGTTACCATATCTATCGAACCCGCGATGGCCGGGAGATCGCTTTAGGTGCGCTTGAGGTGAAATTCTGGCAGAATTTCTGCCGGACGATTGAACGTGAAGATCTTATTGCCGGTGATCATCAGGAGATCACTCGTCAGGATGAACTAAAAAAAGAATTAGCCGGGATTTTTGGGGCACGTGATGCCAGTCAGTGGCAAACTTTGTTGGCCGGTCGGGATACCTGTTGTGAAGTGTTGCGCACCATGACTGAGGTTCACGCTGATCCTCATTTTAACGAACGGGGTATGTTTTGGCGGTTACCGCTTGATAGTGGGGCTGAGTTGGTGCAAACCAATTGTGCGGTTATGATTGATGAGAATAAACCCGCTGAGCATCGACCCGCTCCGAAACTTGGCCAGCATACCGATCAGATACTGAATGATTTAGGATATGATCAGACTGCAGTCTCGGGTTTGCGTGAGCGTGGAGTGATCTGATTTATAAAAGGCGACGCAAACTAACAAATTACCCTCTGTAACTTTAATATAATATCAAAATTCAAAGGATCCCTATTATGTCTAAAGATGTCGTCATAGTAAGCGCACTACGAACCGCAATTGGTAACTTTCAAGGCGGTCTCTCCTCATTTACGGCTACCGAACTTGGTGGACTGGCAATATCCGGAGCTATTGACCGGGTGGGTCTCGACAAAGCTTTGGTTGATGAAGTCATTATGGGTAATGTGGTACCTATCGGTTTGGGGCAGAATCCAGGTCGTCAGGCCATGATTAAGGCTGGTCTACCGATGGCTGGTGGTGCTATTACCATTAATAAGGTTTGTGGCTCCGGACTCAAAGCGGTAATGTTAGCCGAACAGGCAATTAAATGTGGTGATGCAGAAATTATCGCGGCCGGCGGCATGGAAAACATGAGCAATATTCCTTACTACATGCCCGGTGCCCGAGGCGGCCTGCGGATGGGTAACGGCCCGCTGGTTGACGGTATGGTGCATGATGGACTCTGGGATGTAGTTAACGATTATCATATGGGTTATACGGCCGAGCTGGTCAGTAAAAAATTCTCCGTCA
>JAYEMC010000273.1:0-2586 GCA_034717935.1 Pseudomonadota bacterium
AGAGAAAAGTGAATTTCAAATTCCCCACGACGATCTTCAGTATGTGGTTGATCTGGGGCTTGTAGTTCGTAAACCTCAACTTAAAATAGCTAATCGCATCTATCGTGAGATAATTCCTCGTGAGCTGGTTGCGGTTACCCAAGATACCATGCTTCAGGAATCAGTTTGGTATACAGATTCCGAAAACCGTCTCGATATGACCGCTCTGCTCAAAGCCTTCCAGCAGTTTTTTCGCGAGAATTCAGAATCCTGGATCGAAGTTTTTGACTACAAAGAGGCTGGCCCCCAACTTTTACTGCAAGCCTTCCTGCAGCGCATTTTAAATGGTGGCGGCCGCCTTAATCGTGAATATGCCTTAGGCCGCAAACGCACTGATCTTATTATCGAATGGCCGCTTGATCCTGAAAAAGGTTATTTCGGCCCGATACAGAAAGTAGTCCTCGAACTTAAAATTTTGCGCGGTAGCCGAGAAACCATTATCACAGAAGGCCTCAAACAGACCGCCGAATATGCCGATAAATGCAACGCCGAAGAGGCGCACCTGATCATCTTCAACCGCGACCCCAAAACCCCCTGGGAGAAAAAAATCAGCCTCACTTGGGCCACCCGAGCCAAGCGCCGCATCGGCATTTGGGGAGTGTGAAATAGTAACTACAATATTTGATAAATCCACGCCGCGTCCTCGTCTTAGGCTGGCGGATCGGTATGGAGCGAGAAAAATTCGGGTTTTCGGTTCCTTTGCCGATGGTAATGTCGATGATAACAGTGATCTCGACCTTTTGGTCGAGCTTGAACAAGGGCGCGACCTTCTTGATCTGATCGGGTTCAAACAAGAGCTTGAGGAGTTCTTTACAACAAAAATGATTCAGGACGCAGTGATCAGAAACCTCGAGATTATAGGTGAAGCAGTCAAGAATCTCAGCCTATCCTTTCGCACTGAGCACCCCGATGTCCCATGGAAACAAATTGCCGGGTTGTACGCTGTTCTTATTCACCATTACTTTGGCGTGGATATTGACAGTGTCTGGTAGGTTGTGGAGAGCCGTTTGCCCGGTTTGTTGCAACGCCTGGAAGCATTGCTTGCGTAAACGATGAATTTACTCGCCCCGTCGAAGCTGACTACCAAGCCGAAAACAGAAGCTTTTCCGCTTTTGTCTGTGTTCGTCAGTGTGTATCCGTGGCAAAAACAAAAAAATAATTCGTTATGAAAAAAATCGTCATCTGTGCCGACGGCACCTGGAATCGCCCCGAAAAAAACTCAAGCAAAGATTTCCCCAGCAACGTCCTGCGTCTGGCCCGTGCGATTCAGCCGTACGGCTCCGATAATAGCCCCCAACAGATTTTTTACGATTGGGGTATCGGCTCCTACTACGACCCCATAATCGGCGGTGCCACCGGATCTGGCCTGCACAAAAATATTCTGGACAACTATCGCTACATTGTCCAGAACTACACTCCCGGAGATCAACTCTACCTCTTCGGTTTCAGCCGCGGGGCCTATACTATAAGATGCCTCTGCGGCTTAATCAATAACTGTGGCATCATCAAACGCCCGGATGCATCCTTGCTTCAGCAGGCTTTTAACCACTATAAACGTAAGGGCCCGGCTTATAACTCTGAAGGTGATAAATCAATCACCTTCAGAAATCAGCACTCCCACCCATCCCGGGAGATCGCCTTTGTCGGAGCCTGGGATACGGTTGGCGCAATGGGAATTCCGATCTCATTTCTCGGCTTTTTTTCCGACAGCGACGAATTTTACGATACCAAACTCGGTAAAAACATCCGCATCGCCCGGCACGCCCTGGCCATTGACGAACACCGCCAGGACTTCATCCCCACCATCTGGAGACCCCGCTCCAACCTCGACCTGAAACAGGTCTGGTTTGCCGGTTCCCACAGCGATATCGGCGGCAGTTACAAACCCGATAACGATGGCTCACTTCTAGCTGACAACTCTTTGGCCTGGATGATTAAAGAGGCCCAAAGCGCAGGCCTTATCATCGAAGATCACCTTAAACAAAATCTCAGCATCAACCCTTTAGCGACCCTGCATAACTCTCGTCGAAGTTTTTACCGCATCAAAGAAAAACATCACCGTTCTCTGGAAAACCCAGGTATTCCGACCCTGATCCACGAATCCGTAAAAACCCGTTTTCTCCAAAATGAAAAATACCGACCGCCAAACCTTGTCAGTTATCTCAATAAAAACGGCTGGCCCGATTTTCATACTATTTACTGATTGCAAATATACCGCAAACCAAGTATATGCCGCTCTCTGTATTTTCACCAGTCATAGTTTGAGTACAAAAGTCCTGTTCGTGTCTGTCGGTGTGCCAAACCATAAAGGAAAAACATGACCATCCCAACTACCTCCACCAGCCCCTCAGGCGAAGAGTTCGCCTTGCTCAGCGACACCCAAATCAAAACCTTCTTCGCTGCCGGTTATGAAGTCAAAGGCTTAGGCGTCTGGACTTGCCACACATTAATGGGATTTGAAGACGATATCTTCAAAATAACCCCGCCGTCATCATCGACTGCTTCGCCATGCACAGGGGGTTAAAGCAATAATGCAAGAACGCCCCC
>JAYEMC010000274.1:0-2583 GCA_034717935.1 Pseudomonadota bacterium
GATAGTCGTTTATCTGCCGATAACCGATACTCTTTAAAGGTTTCAGCTCAGCCCCGAAACCTTTTTCAAGCAGCCCTTTGACCTCATCAACCAACCCTTTTTCGAGCATGACCTCAACTCGTTGATTAATCCGTTGATAGAGCTGTTCGCGCTCAAGATCAAGGAAAATATGAAGAAATCGATAACGCGGGTTAAGAAAGCGATGCTGCTCCTGAAAATAGGCCAGACTCTTGCCCGTGCTCAAAATCGTCTCTAAGGCCCGCAAGACCCGGGTTCGATCCCGGGGCGCCAGACGGGCCGCCATCGGCGCATCAATGCGGGCCAGTTCGGCATGTAACGCTTCACTGCCCTCTAGAGCCAGACGACTCTCCAGTTCAGCCCGAACCCCGGCGTCAATTTCGGGCATTGGACAAAGGCCAAAGAGTAGAGCCCGAAGATAAAGACCAGTTCCGCCAACAACCAGAGGCAGCCGCCCTCGTGAACAAATTTCGGCAATCACGGCATCGGCCCGAACCTGAAAATCGGTCGCATTAAAAGGCTGATCGGGGTCAAGGATATCGAAGAGATGATGCGGCACCAGATTTCGTTCCTCAAGATCCGGCTTGGCCGTACCGATATCAAGATAGCGATAGACCTGCAGAGAATCACCGTTAACGATCTCAGCCCGGCACTCGCGCGCCACTGCCAGCGCAACCGCACTCTTGCCGACCGCTGTCGGCCCGGAGAGAAGAACAATTTCCGGTAATTGAGAATGGTTTTCCACTAATAATCCAACCACTCGATCTCTACTTCGCTACCGGCCCGAGCCCCTTCGGTGCCCGCAGGTTGGATCACCAGACAGTTACCCCTGACCATCGAATTGAGAATACCGGAGCCTTGAGCCCCGGTTAATTTTACCATCAAGCGCCCCTCTTTATCGCGCTCGGCAACACCTCGAGCATAATGGAGCCGGTTACCGGGAGCCGACAGATCTTCGAGCACAACCGCCCTCTCTTTGAGCAGAAGGAGTTCTGACTCAGGCCAGCCCGCCATTTTTTTCATCAGCGGACGCACAAACTGTTCAAAAGAGACCATTGTCGAAACCGGGTTACCGGGCAGACCGATCACGGGTTTGTCGGCAATCAAACTATAAAGAAGCGGTTTACCGGGCTTCATCCGAATCTGCCAGAAACGAACTTGGACCTGCGGCAGATCCCGAATAACATCCTGCAAAAAATCGTAATCCCCCATTGAGACGCCGCCGGAAGTCAAGACCAAATCATTACCAACTACCGCTTCAAGCAGGGCCTGGCGAATAATTGTCGGCTCATCCCGGGTAATAGGAAAAATCTGGGGCACGCCCCCTGCCTGCTGAACCAGAGCCGCCATCGAAAAACTGTTACTATTGCGAATCTTCCCCGGCCCGGGCTCTTGATGAAAATCAACAATCTCATCGCCGGTCGCCAGCACCGCCACCCGAGGCCTTCGCACTACGGCAACATAGGGCATCCCGACCGCCGCCAGCATGCCGACCGCCGCCGGGGTAATCCGACTCCCGATCTTAAGCACCGTTTCACCTTTTCTCACATCTTCGCCAGCCCGCCGAATATCATTACCCAAAAGTACCGATTCGTGCAAAACAATCGCATCATCAAGTTCATCAACCAACTCACGCCGAACCACCGCATCAACCCCGACCGGCAACGGGGCTCCGGTCATAATCCGTACCGCCTGACCGGCCTTGAGTTGACCCGACCAGAGAGAACCAGCCGGGATATCGGCAATCACCGGCATCCGCAAAGGTTTAGAGCGAGCCGCACCACTATCCACAGCCCGCAAACCGTAACCATCCATAGCTGAATTATCCTGGGGCGGAATATCACGATCAGCAATAACTTCCTCACCAAGAATCCGCCCCAAAGAGGCCAGCAAATCAACCTTTTCAAATGACAAAGGAGCCTTGACATCACCCAAAATCATCTCCTGAGCCAGCTCCACTTCAATATATTTTTCCATGCTTCAGAGGTACACCATAATAGAGGATTACATTCTTTAAAAAAGCTCATTCATTAAATTAAATTCTCCGACCGACCCTAACAGAGGGCTGAAAACATGTCAAGAAGCCAAAAAACCCGGCTTGACATCAGCTCATAAATCCTTTACAAGCCGACTAACAGGAGGCTGTCCAAGAATAGCAATTTTTTCTCAGATTGAGGCATGCTAAAAAAATTACCGCAGGCATATGTATAATATTCTGAAGATAATTTTTTTAGCATAACGATGAGCTGGGGAAAAGGGCATTCTTGGACAGCCTCCTATATACGCCCCCATAGCTCAGGTGGATAGAGCACCGGATTCCTAATCCGGGCGCCGCGTGTTCGAATCGCGCTGGGGGCACCAATAATAACAAGGGGTTGCGGGCTTTTCACCTGCAACCCCTTTTTTACTTTTCCTAACTCCCCCCACTGTACCCCCACTTTTACAACGGCGAAAGCCCTTTCTTTCACCATTCAGACAAAAATAACCCGGCACCAACAAAACCACTTCCGCATTTCAAATGCGCAAGTTTCAGAGCATCATGCAAATATAACTGACTTTTCAAAT
>JAYEMC010000275.1:0-2577 GCA_034717935.1 Pseudomonadota bacterium
CTTTATCTTACGCGTACTCGAAATCGCGCCTTCCATCCGCATGGGGAACAGCGGGTTTTGATGATTTCACCGGATGTTTTTACGGTTTTAAGAAGTTCTCCGGAAAAAGATCAGCATATTCTAACCATGACAAATGTCACCAATCGCATTTGTTACATGGAGATACCTCTTAATGATCTCGAAATTGAGGATAAAAACTGGTTTGATCTTATTGCGGAAAAAGCGTGGTCGGCGGCAGGGGAAAAACTGTTAGTCGAATTACAACCCTATGATGTTATCTGGCTGACGCCGGTTACGACGTCGTCAGTTGTTCATTTCATCGATTAATTCAACTAAGCGACTATTAAAATCAGGATCAGCGGCGATCACTCGTTGCCAGGCTGCCAGCAGCGGTGTGCCCAGGGGATTTTTCATGAATTTTTCGACCGCTTCTTCCATGGCGGCGGAAAAATTTTCAACAGCTGAAATCTCACCGTGACGATTAAAGCGCAGGCCGTTAATCTGAGCCAGGGCGTGATAACGTTCAATCGCCAAGCGGGCAAAGTTTATATATGTGACCCGCAGGGTGCGAAAAACCGCAGGGGTAAAAATCAAGCCATCCTCCGACAGAATTCTAAAAAGCGTACAGGTGATATCATGAACCATCTTGTTCAGGCCTTTATCTTGACCCGGAGAAAGGTCTTGATGTTTATGTTCATAGTTTTCCATCAACTCCACCTGGCAGATACGGATTGGGGTCGCCAGCGAATGGAGCTCTCCCAGAGTGGCAATTTCCAGTCCCCAGTCGGGAGCAATTCTGAGCTTTAAAGCCATATCCGTCGACATTGCAAACTCGCCGCTCAAAGTGTAGCGAAAACTTTGCAGATATTCGAGAAATGAAAGTTTGCCGAAGATTTTAATTAAAGCCATCAGCATTGGCATGACATAGAGTCGATTAACCCGACCGTAGAGCTCACCATTGCTGATCCTGGCGTAATACCCTTTACTGAAGTCATAGGCCAACGAGGGATGAACCAGCGGGTAGATCAGACGGGCTGCCAGCAGGCGATCGTAATTGACAATGTCACAGTCATGCAGGGCAATAACTTTACTGTCTCGTTTGCCCAGAATGTAACCGATACCGAACCAAACGCCGCGCCCTTTGCCCTGGCAGGCGACGTTAAAACCCTGACTTTCCAGATAACGATAGGTTTCAACAATTTCCGGGCTGTCCTGCCAGATGGTTTTAACGTCGCAGGGAAAACCCTCAAACTGTTTCTTGACGCTTGCAAACTGTTTATGGTCGGCCCGATCAAGTGAGAGCACAATCCTGTGAATATAGGGAATTGTCGAGAGATGAGAGATGATTTTAGGCATTGCCGGGCCTTCAAATTCTGAATAAAGGGCCGGTAACAGGAGGGTTATTTTGCGATCGCAGGAGAAGCTTTCGAGCTCGGCCTCAATCTCCGTTAAAGGTCGGTTACGTAATAACTGCAGAGTGGTAATCCCACTGTTTTGGATAAAATCAGACATTTTCCTCTTTCCTCCTGATAATTGTCCGTCCTGCCTCGGTTGGGTCACATCTTGACAGCTTTTTATAGATTGTTAAGCGTTTCCAGAATCGCCTCACTCCAACCTTTTGAACCAATTTTAGAGGTAATCTTTAAATTATCTATTTCAGGTATCGCTTGTTCTTTTTCCGGATGACGGACTAGCCACGGACAACTTACTTTCGATAACATGCTGAAATCATTGGGACTGTCACCTAGGGCTATACTGAAAATCCGGCTGAAATCTGCTTTAAAACGTTCGATTAGATAAGCGACGGCATTACCCTTGGACTGCTCCATCGCCTGTAGGTTAAAAAAACGCCCGCCTCTGACCAGTTGTAAACCAAAAATGCCGACCGCTTGCTCAAGCTTTTCAAAATTGGTTTCCGGGCAGATAAACGGTTCGGAAAAATGCCGCAATGCGGCTATATTCGCCTCTTTCAATGAGAGACCGGTACGTTCGGCAATCTCCTTGGCGCCCATGTCGCCGAAACCTCGCACCGGGAAGCTTGTAGAGAGCTTAACCAAAACTTGACGTAAAACCGAATAATCAAGCCCCAGTTTAATAATCTCGCCACCTTCGAGATGTATGCCACCGCCGTTTTCAAAGACAAAGCATTGATCAAGTTCGATGCGCTTGACCCAGAGCCTGGTCTCCTCCTGGGTTTTGCTGGTTACGGCAATTACCGGTATCTGCAGGCGGCGACAGAGATCCAGCCCGTTTTGGGCTTTTGCGAAAGAGTAGTCGTCATGGGCCAGCAGGGTTGCATCAAGATCAGTAAAAACAACAATCTTTTGCTTTTTCATGAGATCATAAATCCATCCCGAAACTTTTTACGTCCCGAAGGAAATCGGGATTGTGTACCCAGAATTTGCGGGTTAGCTGAATAGCGCCCCGGACCGCTAGCGCGGCCACATATAATTTACAGTAACAAGACATTTTTGCACGTTTTGCCTACATTAGACAAAAGAGATGATTGCTTGCAATATCAAAGTGTTAAGTGAGCGTTACTTGGAAGTTACGAAAGTTTTAATTTGTCATCGTCTA
>JAYEMC010000276.1:0-2576 GCA_034717935.1 Pseudomonadota bacterium
AATATCATCAATCACGACCAGAAGACTGTCGGCAGAAACCTTCAAGGTTTTAAGATGCTTCTTCTGGTCTTGGTTGAGTTCAGTTTTAAGCAGGAGGCTGCTTAAACCCATAATCCCATTGAGTGGTGTGCGAATTTCATGCGACATATTAGCCAGAAAAAGACTTTTGATCCGATCCGACTCTTCCGCTTTGAGACGAGCTTTATGAAGCTCGTCAAACGATTCACCCAACGCCCCCGACATCTCATTGTAAGCCCTAGCCAATCCGGCCATCTCGTCTTCACCTTTGACGACAAGACGATACTGCAGATCACCCTCCTGAAAACGCTTGATACCATTGATCATAGTGGTTATTCTGGCGGTCAGTAACGAGGCCATCCAGACGGCAATAAAGATCACTAAAACAATCATGACAAAGGTTGCTAGTGTCAGATTACTCACGGTCTCTTTCAAAGAGGCCGCCAGAAAATTTCTCGTTTCCCGGCTTTTGCGTCCGAGGCGGACTTCGTAATCTTTTTCAATGGATTTAAGCTGAGCCGCGGTTTCATTGGCTGAACGATGAAATTCATGGACATTGGCCCCTATCGTCACATAACCAAAACCTCGGGGACTCTCCCTATAAAAGCCGGTGTAATAAGGAATTGCCGCCGCCGTGGTCAATTTCCAGAGGTTACTCCAGTAGATAACAAAGGACCCGGAACCACCATGACGGGTCAGATTATGCCAGCCGCTGCATTGCGGCGCAAAATTAAGATAACGACCATCAAGCCCCAAACTACCCGCCTTAATCAAGGGCAGAGCCGGCTTCTTTTCAAGAGACTGCTGATGGAAAACAGGAGCTGTTTTCTGAAACTCCGCAAAAGGGAGGCCGCTCGCCTGCCAATCATCATAGGTCTCCTGATCAAGCCAGGGGGTCGCCGGCTGTCCTGTGTCTGGATCATAACCAACAATAAAATAGTCGCGAGGATGAGAGATATTACGGCCAAGATAATCCCACATAAAAGCATAATTTCCGGAAGCCGCATCAGAAATCGGTGAGAAACGTTCTTCGGTCGGCACCAGATGATCAGTAAACTCCATGATGTGGGTATGATCTAAGGCCAGCGTCACATAGCCTATCACTCTCTCCTCCTTCACAACCGGAGCAGCCCAACGAACCAAGCCCTGGAAACGACGACCCAAGGGATTTTCTTTACCGGCATATGCCGATTCTTCGGGTGCAAAAGGAATACCTTTCTGCAAGCACCGAGTTTTCGTATAATGCCCAATTAGAGGCGCAGGCAGATAGGCTCCTATGACTTCAGAAACATAGATATCACCGGCTTTTAGTTTTTTCAGTTGGGCAAAATAGGTCTCAGCCCGACACCAGGTATTCTCTTTTTCAGCGATATTACGAAGATCCTTCGGAAGCAACTTGGAGGTCGTAACCTTATATTTCTCCTGCCCGTTAAGACCAACAAAGGTCATCTCGAGATAGAGAGGTTTATCCTCCACCAGACCCGTCGACTCTGGAGATCGATAATGGAAAGCCTTACGATTATCACAATTTTCCGGCCACACCGAAGACTGATCTACAGCTTTTTCAGATGCAACCCAGGCATCACCTTCGCTATTTAACTGCCAAGGCTCATGATAAACAACCGGACGCCGGCGAAATTCTAAAAAATCGGTAAATTTTTTACAGCCCGGTTCCAATTGGGTAGCCCGCAGAATATCCTCATCCCGTTCATAAAGGAAATCAGCAACCGCCTGAGCTGTAATCGAGGTTAAACGCTCAATACTCTCTCGCGACTTCAGATCCAAAGCGGCAATTGAATTTTCACTAGCAAGATCACCTATCTGCACCACCAGTTTCTGGGTCTCGGCCAACAGCTCAGTCGACTGTTGTCCAACTTTCTCCCCTAAACCACCAATCTCGGCCATGGCCAGCCAGGCCAACAGAATGAGAGGAATAACCTTGATCAATAGAAAAATGGTGATCAGCTTACCCCGTATCCCCAGATGTCGAAGAATAGGGAAAAAAAACTTGCCAAGCCCAGAAAAAAAAGAATTTTTCATACCTGAAATAATCTCGTTAAAGTCCCGATAAAAAATTTATAAAAATATTTGAATCGCTGTTTTCAATACCATTCAACCCTTAAAGTTGTCAATATTTTACAACTAAAGCTTGACAAATAAAACTTGACAAAACGCACCCTATGTCATAACTTGGTTTTAGAAACTCAAAGCCCTAACGGTCTAACGATCCGGCTTGGAATGCGGCCAACTGCCGCAATAAACGGATGTTTGACGACCGCGTCGGACTCGCCTCTGGACGTAACCGAGAAGATTTTCTCCTCCAGGCCTACCGTCGGGATATGGGCGGCGGAAAATTCGCTATGATGAAGGATATTTCGGCCCCGATCACCGTCCAGGGACGCCATTGGGGAGCCTTACGAGCAGCTTACAAAAGTGAATAGAAGGGTTTAAAAAAGTTTCTCGCAAAATTGCTGCTGCACAGGCACCAAAAGCATAGCAAGATCCACAGCTGCCCTGATGACGCACCGCCCTCCCAATATAACTGCACCCATCTACAT
>JAYEMC010000277.1:0-2574 GCA_034717935.1 Pseudomonadota bacterium
AGGCATGCGAAGAAAATTACCACAGGCATACATTAAGTATTCCGAGGATAATTTTTTGAGCATAACGCAGATATGGGGAAAAAAGACGTTCTCGGACAGCCTCTAGCTGATCACTGCTTGTAAAGGGGGATAAAATGAGCGTTCGTTATATTGATCAGGTTCCGGAAGGCTTTTATAGCGGAAAAAAAGTTCTTATGCGGGTCGATTTTAACGTCCCTATGGATGATAACGGCAATATCACTGATGACGTGCGTATTCGCCGGGTTCTCAAAAGTATCCATTATCTGCTTGATGAAAATGCAGTTATTGTTATTGCGACTCACATGGGTCGTCCCAAAGGTAAAGTGGTTCCCGAGTTCTCTCTTGAACCGGTAGCCAGAAGGTTGAGCCGACTCTTGAAGAAAGAGGTGCTGTTTCTCGATGATTGTATCGGCGAAAAAGTTGAGAAAGTTATTTCGACGGCGTCTCCTCGTCAGGTTATCATGTTGGAGAACCTACGCTATTATGCCGGCGAAACTGAAAATGACCCTGAGTTTGCTAAAGCACTGGTTGCCGGTATTGATGTTTATGTCAATAATGCGTTTGCAACCGCTCACCGGGCTCATGCTTCGGTTGTCGGTGTGTGTGGTAATGTCTCGGTCTGTTTAGGTGGTTTTCTGATGCGCGAAGAGCTCGACTACTTTGCCAGAGCTTTGAAAAACCCGCTGCGGCCTCTGACTGCCATCATTGGTGGATCCAAAGTGTCGAGTAAATTGCACGCCATCAAAAATCTGCTTAATTCGGTAGATCGAATAATCGTGGGCGGGGGGATGGCTTTTACGTTTCTCCGAGCCCAGGGTTTTGGTCTGGGAAAATCGATGATAGAGGTCGATATGGTTGACCAGGCCCGGGAAATTTTTGAGCAGGCGATGGCTCAGGGGGTTCGTTTCTATTTGCCGGTTGACTGTGTCGCAGCTCCCCGCATCGCTCCCGATGTCGAAACCAGGCTGGTGCCGGTTCAAGAAATTCCCAAAGACTGGATGGGACTCGATATCGGCCCAGCTACGGCAACCCTGTTTAATGAAGTTATTCAGGGCTCCAAAACGATTGTCTGGAATGGTCCGATGGGAGTTTTTGAGGTGCCGATTTTCAGTCGCGGAACTCTGGGCATGGTGCATAATGTTGCCAGTACCTATGCTTTGACGATTGTCGGTGGCGGAGATACTGATGTTGCTGTCCACAAGGCCGGTGAGGTTGATCGGATCTCTTATATTTCGACCGGTGGCGGGGCCTTTCTTGAATTAATGGAGGGTAAAGTCTTGCCCGCAGTTAAGGCGCTTGAAAATTGTAGTAATCGCTCTCTAGGAGAAGATTGATGGCTGTGATCCCGCAAATTATTGCCGGTAACTGGAAGATGAATCTGACTTTGACTCAAGGGCGGAAATTTATTGATACTCTGGCCTCTGGACTGGTAGGTAAAAAACTTGTGCGAAAGCTTCTGCTGGCACCGAATTTTACGTTGCTGTCGGGGCTTGCCCAAGGTTGTGCCGATTGCGGTATCGGTTTGATGGCCCAAAACTGTGCTTTGCAGGAGGCCGGAGCTTTTACCGGCGAAACTTCAGTCGCTATGCTCAAGGATGCCGGAGCCGAATATGTTTTAGTTGGTCATTCTGAACGCCGTCAGCTATTTGGCGAAAGTGATGATCTTCTCCGGCAGAAGGCGCAAGCCGTTGTCGGTGGAGGTCTGGTGCCGATTTTCTGTGTTGGCGAAACCCTGGATCAGCGTCAAGGTGGGGAGGCCTTCGAAATTGTTACTAAGCAATTGCGTAGTGGTCTTGATGGGTTTCCCGGTGAAAAGTTGATTGTCGCTTATGAACCGGTCTGGGCGATCGGTACCGGGCAGACCGCAACTGCGGAAGATGCCCGTACCATGCATACCCATATTCGTAAATTTTTAGGGGCTCAATTCCCCTGGGGGGAGCTGGTGCCGATCCTGTATGGTGGTAGTGCCAAACCGGAGAATGCGGCGGAACTCCTGGCTCAACCTGAAGTCAACGGACTGCTGGTTGGTGGCGCATCTCTTGACCCAGAGTCATTTTTACAGATTGCCCTGGCCTGAGCCTAGGAGCCTGGGGTCTTCTTTTTCTTGACTTTGCTTATACTTATTGGTAGAAAGCCCGGTTCCATCATTTAACGTTATTTTTAAATTTTTTGCCAGATAAAGTGGAGAAAAAACTTTGACCTCTATCATAATTGCTGTTCATGTTGTAGTTAGTCTTGTCCTGATTGTCGTGATCCTGCTTCAGTCCGGAAGCGCCGGTGGTATGGGGGCGGCCTTCGGTGGAGGCGGTAGTCAAACCCTTTTCGGGAGTTCCGGTTCCGGTAAGTTTTTTACCCGTTTGACTGCGATTGTTGCGGCTCTCTTTATGATTACCTCAATTTCATTGACCGTGATGTCGGCGCATCGGGCTAAGGGGACCGTGATGCAGGGTTACACCCCAGCCCCGATTGAAGCCCCTGTAACTCCGGTAGCTCCGGCTGCTGAAGGACAGTCCGCGACATCGACGGAGCAGGTGGATGAATCCGAGACTCAGA
>JAYEMC010000278.1:0-2571 GCA_034717935.1 Pseudomonadota bacterium
GAAAAGATGCTTGAAGCCATGACCCTCGGTGATGAGGTCCAAGTTGAAAAACTGGTTCGTGAGCATATCATTTATGGCGGCGATATTTTGTTACAATACATTGAGGACGAGAGGGTTGAAAGATAATTGCCTGATAATTATCTTGCCTGAAAAGGCAACATAAAAGTATTCGTCAGTCGCCGGTTTTTCACTAACGACTGACGACTGACGAATACCCGCCAGCTACTGTCCCAACTCCTGCAAAGCGGCCTCAGCTTTTTGGGGTGCAACTAATTTTTTGCTCGCCAGAGCCTCTTGCAAATAGCTCCGCGCCTTTTCCCGGTGACCAAGTTTTTTATTGATCAGACCGAGATGATAGAGAGCCTCGGGCACCTGTCTGATTCTATCCTCAACCCCGCCTAGCAGTTCCAGGGCTTTATCATACTCACCGGCTTGATAATAGACCCAGGCTGCGGTATCCATCAAAACCGACTCATTGCGATACTTATCAAGATAAGGTGCGAGAAGTTCTTTAGCTTTGGCGATATTCTCGGCTGATGCTTGATGATCGGCGTAATAATATGCCAGATTATTAGCGGCCACCAATGAGCGCGGGTTTTGGTCTAAAATCTCACCATAGATCTCGGCAGCCTCAGAAAATTCACCGGTCTGCTCATAAAGATTAGCGAGCACCATGGCATAAATCTGATTTTCAGGATCTTTTTTCCTAAGCTCCAGGGCATGATCCAAGGCCTCCTGCGGCGAGCCCTTAAGCAGTTCCAGATGAACCAGGATAAAAAGTGCCTCCCGGTTATCAGGATTTTGAGAAAGTATCTTAAGCAGGCGCTCCCGAGCTGGGGGAAAGTCCCGCATCGAAATCTGAATCTGGGCTAAAAGCAGGTTGAGCTTCGGGTTGTCGGGATCTTTAGCCAGATGCTGACGACTAAGTTCCAGAGCATCAGCCGAACGCCCCCGACGAACCATTAAACTGACTGTCATTTCAAACAGTTCGGAATTTTCCGAATTTTCCTGCAAAGCTTTTTCCGCGGTGGTCAAAGCTTTGGCAAATTTACCCTCCTGTTGGTAAATCCGAGCTAGCATGATGGCCAGCGGCACTATCTTGGCATCAAGATCAAATGCTTCCTGTAAAAGCGCTAGCGCGATTTTACTCTCATCGTTACCAAGATGGGCTTTTGCCAGACTGAACATAACCGGCACATTCCGGGGCACATCTTTCAAAACCGCCCGATACTCAGCGATCGCACTATCAAAATCGCTACGCTGCATCAGAAGATCTCCCTTTAATATCCGCGCCCCAAGATCACTACTGTTCTCGGCCAGAACGATATCGACCAATGCCAGGGCCTTATCATACTCTTTTTGTTGCACCGCAATCTGGGCCTGCAACAACTTGGCCCGGAGAAACTGGGGCCCGGTTTTCATTCTCTCAGCATAAACGGTCAAAAGTGAAGTCGCCTTTCCAACCTCATGCTTACTAAGTTGATATTTAGCCATCATCTCAGTCAAAACCAACGATTCAGGCAAATCCACCAATCCCTGCCGCAAAACAACCAGAGATTTCTCCTCCTCCTGCTGGTCTGCCAGAAAACGGATCAAAAGCACCCGAAAACGCTCCTCCTCCGGCCGCTCTTGCACCATCGCCTTAAGTAGCTCTTCAGCTGCCGGCAGTCGGTCATTATGAATATAGAATTTAACCAGCAACAGCTCGGCTTCCGCCTGTTTCTCCTCCTCTTGTTGAGAAATCAACAATTTCAGCTCCGCCTCAGCTTCATCCAATTTTTTCTGCCGTTCAAGAACTGCGGCCAGAAGCAAGCGACCAGCCCGGTGTTTGTCGTCATGGACAAGCAACTCTTCAAGATAATTCTGAGCCCCGACCATATCCTCATTTTTGAGATGCAGATTGGCAAGCAAAATATAGAGATCCGGTTTCCGACTACCCTCGGCGAGCAGTTTTTCCAACACCACTGAAGACTCTTTCTTTTTACCCAGAGCCGCAAGGCAAGCCCCGCGCAAAAGCTGAGCCTCCTGATTCGCGGCATCTGCTGCCAAAATTTTATCCGCTTCAACTAAAGCTTTTTCGGCTTCTCCACCCATCATCAACAAACGACCGATCATAACCTGAGCCGAAACCAGGCCGGCATCAAGCTCCCGAGCCTTATTAAAAGCTCCGTAGGCCTTTTTAAATTCGCCCCGACTAAACGAACACATACCCAGAAGGTAGTAGCCTTGAGCAAATTTGGGGTCGACCTGAAGCGCATTTTTCAACTCCAGAGCCGCTTTAACATAATCGCCCTGTTCATAAAGAGCCGCCCCTTTATTATAGAATTTGGCCCGTTTCTCTTCCGGACCACCACCGCTACAGGCAAAAAGTATGAAAATCAGGCCCATCATTAGAGATATTTTCATCAGACGCAACATAAATCTCCCCTTAATACTAGAATTAATAGAGCTATAAGCATTATCGCATATTAACGCTGCTGCACTCGCACCCCAAGGGGGCGTAAAAAGTTTCAGGATGGCTAAGTAAAAATTTCGATATACAAGGAGTAGCGGTTTTTTTGGGACGGGGCC
>JAYEMC010000279.1:0-2569 GCA_034717935.1 Pseudomonadota bacterium
CTATCGACTGCCCGCTGACACTGTTCACTACCGGGTGGTAATTATGAATAAAATAGAGATAACAATCCATCAAGATGGTCAGGTTGAACTTGATCTCAGCGGTTTTAACGACTGTAGTTGCCTTGACACGACCAGTACAATTGAGCATCTACTCGGCAATGAAATTATCAACCGTCGTTTTTTGAATAATCAGCTTTCGGAAACTATTACATTAAAAAAAAGAAACTTGGAGCATTGATTACAGGACACCCCCCTCATCCTCCATATCTCCGCCGACTAATTACATCCACATTTCTCCTCCACTTACATACTCATTTTTTAAATTGCAACCTCCTAATAAAAAGTGCTCTTAGGGGTAATGCGGTAAATCAACCTGTTGCAACGCTATCGTATTTGACAAAACTGCAAGAGTTGTTTAATAGCAGAGTGGAAATAAAATTGATAGTTTCGCAAAAGACCCATCATCCACAATAACCCTACATAAACATAAAACATACTATAATGAGGAACAGAAGATGACCGAAACAACCTCGCAAAAACTTTTCACCAGAGCCCGTAAAGTAATTCCCGGCGGCGTCAACAGCCCGGTTCGTGCTTATGGTTCAGTTAACCTAGATCCCCCTTTTATTATTCGCGGCCGGGGCAGTAAGATCTACGACGTCGACGGCAACGAATACATCGATTATGTCGGTTCCTGGGGGCCGATGATACTCGGACATGCTCATCCGGCTGTCGTTTATGCAGTCCGTGAAAGAGTGGCTCGGGGGGCCAGCTTTGGCGCTCCAACAATCCTTGAAATCGAAATGGCCGAAGAACTCTGTGAGGCCCTACCGAGTCTGGAGATGGTACGCATGGTCAATTCTGGTACCGAAGCCACGATGAGCGCGATCCGCCTTGCCCGTGGTTATACCGGGCGCAAGAAAATAATAAAATTCGCCGGCGGATACCACGGTCATGTCGATGCTCTGCTGGTTGAGGCCGGTTCAGGAGCCACCACCCATGGAGTCCCTGATAGCGCCGGTGTTCCTCCGGAATTTACCAGCAACACCCTGTCAGCCGTTTATAACGACCTTTCAACCGTAGACGAACTAATAGATCGCTTTGACTCCGAAATTGCGGCAATTATTGTTGAACCGGTCGCCGGCAACATGGGCACCATCCCTCCCCAGACCGGATTTCTTGAAGGTCTGCGAGAACGTTGCACCAAGGCCGGTATTGTCCTCATTTTCGATGAGGTCATGACCGGTTTTCGGGTCGCTTACGGGGGCGCCCAGATCCTCTACAATATAAAGCCGGATCTCACCTGTCTTGGAAAAATTATCGGTGGAGGACTGCCGGTGGGAGCCTTTGGCGGACGGCGTGAGATTATGGAACATCTAGCCCCCTTAGGAGCTGTCTACCAGGCCGGAACCCTCTCCGGCAACCCGCTGGCGATGGCCGCCGGGCTCGAAACCCTGCGTACCCTGAAAAAAGAGAACCCTTACCCTCAACTGGAAGAGAGTTCAGCCTATCTCGGTGAAGGTATTAACACACTCCTGACGGAGCAGAACCTCCCCCACTATTGCACCCGGGTCGGATCGATGCTCTGCACATTTTTTACCGCCACATCGGTTCATAATTTTACCGACGCTAAAACCTCGGACAATGAACGCTTCACAAAGTTTTTTGCGGGCATGTTAAAACGTCGAATTTATCTGGCACCCTCACAATTTGAAGCCGGATTTGTTTCGGCCGCCCATAGCCGGGATGACCTTGATCTTACCCTTGAAGCGGTCAAGGCGACCCTGGCCGAGATTTGAACTTGACTTCACTTTAAAGGCTATGCTAATGGATCCGAGCATTCACGGAATAAGAGTTCTTTAACATTAGAATTATTGTTGTTGGCCCCCATATAGCGGTAAACGTTTACAAAAGAGAGCGAGAAGCACAGGTGTCGGAAAAGTCTGAGCCTCAATTTAAAAAGGTCTTTAACCAGGTCAGCCGCTATGGTGCCGTCGGGTTGGAACTTGGATTTTCAATTGCCATCGGGGTAGCTGCCGGATACTATCTTGACGGCCAACTGAACACATCGCCTTGGCTAACCATTTTTCTACTCCTTTGCGGGGTTGCAGCCGGATTCAAACGCATCTACCAAGTGCTGAAAAGTCTTGAACGTGAACAGGAGCTGGAAGAAGAGGATGATACAGGCAGATAGGTCCTTAAAATGAAAGATAAAAGACTGCTGCGAATCAATATTTTAATCCTCGTCATAACCGTAATCCTCTCGCTGACGGCCCTGTTGCTTGGCATTGAACAGATCGGTTTTTGGGGGGTGGCAATAGGCGGTTTATTGGCCTTTATCTACTTCCTGTTGCTAAGTTTTTTTATCAGTAAAGCTTTTTTGGGTGGCGGTGAAGAGGGTATTGACCCCAAAGAGGCCGGGCAACTTAGTCTTAAACTCTTGCTCCTTACTATCGGACTGGCAATCTTAACGATTGCCGTTATCCTGACCAGACTCTGCCAGCCCTTTGGTTTTCTCATCGGCTTTTCCGCTCTCTTCGGCGCTATCGCATTTGAAACCATGGCGTTC